>JAPPPH010000270.1 GCA_028817635.1 Verrucomicrobiales bacterium
GGCAAATTTCTCGAGCACATCACGGCGCGTGCAGTTTTCCGTGCCGGTGATGAACGAGACGATGTCCCGGATGCTCTCGCTTACCGGCGTGTTCTCGAGGTCGAGATGGTGCGGCCGTGAAACAGAGACGTGTGTGACGCTTTTTTTGCGCTTGAAAAACTGAAGGCCGTGGCTGCTGAACTCCTGACTGAGCATGTTCACCACCTTGATCGGAAACCGGCGCTGCTCGTCGAACGCACGGCGCACGAGGTTTTGCATGCGCGGGGGTGACTTGCGGGTGTAGACGTTGCCCTTGAGGGCAATGCTGTCCACGCTGGTGATGAGGTTGCCGAGGTGATGTTCACGGAAGTGGCTGCGGACGGCGTCACGTGAATCCAGTCGGGCCTCCTCCGGCAGATTGATCGTGATGTACTCGGTCTTGTAGCTCTGTTCCTCGATCCATTTGTTCACCACCTCCTCGTCATGGACGATCTTGACTCGCGACTTGAACACGTCAAACGGCAGCCGGGCAAACCGCTCGGCGTGGAGGTTGCGGAGTTTTTCCTGATAACCGTGGTAGTTCGGTGGGCCGAGAATTTCGTCGCTCATGCCGCACTGGGCCACGAAGGTGTAGGTGCCTTTCGGCGGCTCGGTCTCGGTTTTTTCTGTCTTATAGAATGTGTCAAAATGCCTGCCCAACACATGATCGATGGCCTGCTCCTCGGAGAGCCAGACTGTCTCATCGACCTGACAAAAGAACAGCGGTTGGGCCACGGTGCCGTCCTCCTTGCGCTTGGTTTGGAACACGACCTCGTAGCGTTCGCCCTTGGCAATAATGAGCCGGGCGATGTCGAACAACGGATAAGCGCGGCCGGTTGTCTTGATCTGCTTGGCCAACGCCTCGACCCCGTTTTTCTCCGGCCGGATGGAGGCATCAATCTCCAGTGGCGGACGCGGCGGGCCGTCGTTGCGGCGGAAATTGCCCTTCCCGTTTTGCGGGCGCCTGCCGTCGCGATTTTGAAATTTTTGACGCCGGTCGCCTCCGTCTCTTCGGTCATCCCGGCCGCGTGGCCGATCACCGCGACCCTTGAAGTCGCGACCGCGATTGTCGTCACGGCGCCTTGGGCGATCGCCCCAGTCGCCACGACCCCTGCCGCGTGGTCTGTCGTCACCGGCAAAGTCAGCGTATGGTTTTGCGTCGTTCGGTTCCTGCGCCCACTGGGGGAGGAATGCCATCTCCAGATCCTTCAACGGATCGGTGTTCTTTTGATCACTCATGATGCGGATGTTTATCCGTGTTGTCGGGTTGCGGTTTCAAAAAACCGGTCGGCGAAAATGACTCTCACACACGCCGATAACAAGAATTAATTCGTGTTGATGCGCGTACAAAATCACTTGACGCGCCAATCCTTCGGCGCCTTGAACTGACCCCGGCCCGCGCCGTAAATCTCGACACTGGTCTCTGGTTGTAACCGACGAAAGGTGATCAGTTTTTTTGCGAGGTCCGCGGCAACTTTCGGATGCTGCTTGAGCAGGTTGGTCGTCTCGTTTGGATCGCGATCGATGCGAAAGAGAAAACGCTCGTGCTTCTTCGTCTTCCACTTGCCATTGGCAATGTTTGGCCCGTTGATGAGCAGCTTCCACTTCGGCGTACGCATAGCGATCTTCTCCTTATCCTCGCCCCCTTGGCCGTGGTAAAAATAAAGCTCACGATCGAGTTGACTGCGCTTGGCCTGCAGCACGTCGAGGACGTCACGACCATCGAACGGTTTGTTGCCAAGCGCAGTCGTGCCACCCGCGAGCCTGGCCAGGGTTGGCATCACGTCAATGCACGAGATCGGCACGGTGATTTTTTTGCCACCCTCCACGCCGCCGCCTGGCCAACGCATCGCCGCGGCCACACGGATACCACCCTCCCACACATCGAGCTTGTTGCCTCGCAGTGGCAGGTTGTTTTTCGGCAGTCCACCCACGCCGCCGTTGTCACTGAAAAACAGGACGATCGTATTTGCCGCCTCACCACTGGTGTCGATCGCCTTAAGGATTTGCCCAATACCATCGTCCATGCAGGCCACCATGGCAGCCACTGTCTGGCGTAGCGTTTTGTTTTTTCCCTTCGCATCCGGGGATATCAGGTGCGCGAACTTCTTCAAATACTTATCCGGCGCCTGAAACGGGGAGTGCGGCGCGTTGAACGGCACGTAACAAAAATACGGCGCTTCACCCTTGGCATGCCAGGAGATGAACCGGCTAGCCGCATCGGCAATCAGGTCAGTGGCGTAGCCGGTTTCCGGGTTGGTTTTCCCGTTGAGATGCCAGTCTCGCTCCCCCTCGCGAGTGAGGTCGAAGTAGTCAATCGCCCCGTTGTAATGACCGTGAAAATGAGTGAATCCTTGATTATTCGGGTGCCATTTGGGGTCGTTGTGGCCGAGATGCCATTTGCCGAAAATGCCCCGGTGCGTGTAGCCCAGCTTGCCCAGCGCCTCGGGCAGTGTCAGCTCTGCCGGATCCAGACCAAAGTGCCGCCAAGGCGGGATCACTGCACGCGCCATCCCGAACCGGATCGGGTATCGCCCGGTCATCAGTCCGGCCCGGGTCGGGCTGCACATCGGGAACACATAAAACTGATCCAGCTCCACCCCCTCCCGAGCGATGCGGTCGATGTTGGGTGTGGGGATGCGATCCGAGTGAAACCCGACGTCGGCCCACCCGAGGTCGTCGGCAACAATGATGACCACGTTCGGCTTGGCCTTGGCTTCAACTGCATCCACTCGCTTGGCCATGCCAAGCACGGTGACCAATAACAAAGCGGAACAAAAAAATCTGCAACTCATGAATCGAAAATGAACCGCTGCAAACATCTGCCAGCCCCAATTCAAAAGCAAGCCACTGCCCTGCTTGCCCAAGCGCTTGGTTGATTACATTTCGACGAATTGTGGATTTAGTTCGCCAGACTCGATGGTGAGCCGCACCAGGCTCGGAGGGTGCTGCCCACGGGGGCGGGTAACGGAGCCGGGATTGAGGAACAGGATGCCGTTCACGGTTTCGCAAAACGGCCTGTGCGTGTGCCCAAAGACAACGACGTTCGGCAGCACGCGGTTGAGTCGTTCGCGCAGCGACGCCTCCAGCCGGTGCGGCTCAACGATATGTTGCACGAAGAATTTTTTTTCACCCAACGTGGCGACAGCGGTTTCGTTGATCGGCAGGTCGCCGTCTGTGTTACCCAGCACGACTGTCGTAGGGGCGATGGCTTCCAACTCGGAGATGACTTGATACGGGCCAATGTCGCCGGCGTGAATGATGGCGTCCACCCCGGCCAACGCTTCCGCGATCTTGGGCGACCAATCGCCGTGGTTGTCTGAAAGTATTCCGATGGTTGTCATGCCGGTTCCGGTGATGGGTCGCTGGGTTTCGCCTCTTCCTCCTCGGCGTCTTCGACCTCCGGTTCCGGCTCGGTCGCGTCCATCGCCTCGCTGAGTTTCATTGCCCCTGCGAACAGGCCGGTGAACAAGCCGGTGCCCAGCAAAGTCTTGAGGCCGAATACCCACGTCGGCGGAAAGCCGGGCAGCCCGACCGTCAACGCCTGCACCCAGCCGGCGATGGTTTTGGCGTAGGCCGGGTTGACCATCCACGAGACGGTGTTGCTGACGAGGTAAAAGAGTAGCGCCCCAACGAGTGTGCCGAGAAATACCCGGCCATAGCTGCGTCTCTTAGCCAGCCACTTGGCCAACACGACGAACAGCGCGAGAATCACCCAGTTGGTGACGAGGCGCGGGTCGAGCACCGCCACATCGTAGGCGAAGACGTTCAGCAACATGTCGGTGACGATGATGGTCCCCAACGGCAGCACCCAACCCATCCAGCCGGGCAGCCAGAACGCCGCACAAAACAGCAGCGCGTGGGCGGCACTGAAATTCTGCGGGAGCATGCCGGGCCAGCGGCTCACGGCGAAGATGAGCATCAACAGCAGGGGCAGCCAGATTTTACGCGGCACGCGGCGACGTTAGCCAAGCGCTTGGCCAAGCGCAAACAGCCACTTGCCGCGCTTGGCTGGGAACGCTAGTTTAGCGCCTGTTATGAGTGAAAACGCGCCACCGGTGATTACCACCCAACCCGTTCGACCCCAACAGCCGACTCCCCAAAAGAAGGGGCGCGGCTGGATGTGGTTCTCGTTTTTTCTACTGTTTATCATGCTTTGTGGCGGTGGAGTGTTTCTAATGTTTGCCGGCATGGTCGGCATCGCTGCCGGTGACTTGGATACAAACTCGAGTCGCACGGAGCAGACCGTTCGGGATTACGACAGCAACAACAAAATCGCGTTGATCGACTTGAACGGCATGATTGCCAGTTTCGCGGTCGACGCCAGTGGACACAATCTTGTGCAGTCGTTGAAGCGGCAGTTTGGGTGGGCCAACGACGATGACGAGGTGGCGGCCATCCTGTTTCGCATCAACTCACCCGGCGGCGAAGTGCTGGCCTCGGACGAGATTGCTGACATCGTGCGCGAAAGCGAAAAACCGGTCATCTCTGTAATGGGTGCCGTGGCGGCGTCCGGCGGATACTACGTGGCGGCGCCGAGCGACTGGATCGTCGCGCACGAGTTGACCATCACCGGCAGCATCGGCGTGATCATGTCCGGCTACAGCGTGCGTAATCTGATGGACAAGGCCGGCGTGCAGCCGATCGTTTTCAAGAGCGGCAAAAACAAGGACATGCTCAGCATGAACAAGCGCGAGGAGGACATCAGCGACGAGGAACGCCAGATCGTTCACGACATGATCGGCGAGACGTTTGGTCGATTCAAAAAAGTCGTCCGCGAAGGCCGCGACCCGGAAAACCGGGACGGCAAGGATGGCCAAATACTCACAGAGGATTGGGAATCATTTGCGGACGGCCGCATCCTTTCGGGCAACACCGCACTTGAGCAGGGCTTCGTGGATGAGTTGGGGGATCTCGACGAAGGCATCGCGCGCGCATTGGAGATCGCCGGTATCAGCGATGCCAATGTATTTCGCTATCGGCAGCCGATGAATTTCTCGATGATGTTCCCATTCCTCGGCAAAAGCGAACCGCAGGAGATCAAGATCGACTGGGGTGTCGAGCTGCCCAAGCTCAAGGCCGGCCGCCTCTACTTCCTCTCGCCCACCCTGCTTTATTGATTGGCCAAGCGCTTGGCCAAGCGATGGTGCGCAAAGCAAAAGCCGGCCAAGCGGCCGGCTTCTGTTTTTGGTTTTTGGGTTAACGGGTTGCTACAAATTATTTCTTCCGATTGTTCTGCCTGTTACGGCGCGGATTGGGCCGGGGATTTTCCGGATCCTGCTCCGGCACCTTGTAGTGTGCGCGCAGTCGCTTCAACTCTTTTTCCAGTTTTGACTGAATGCCGGCATACTCGCTGCGGCCGTAAATGCTCTGCAGCTCGTTCGGATCGGCCGTGAGATCAAACATCTCCCAGTCCTTGTTTTGGTAAAAATGGATCAGCTTGTAGTTGCCGTCCGTCACACCGTAGTGGCGGGCCACGCTGTGCGCGCCGGGGAATTCGTAGTAGTGATAATAAAACGTCTTGCGCCAGTCTGACGGAGTGTCGCCCTTGAGTAGCGGGAGCAGGCTGCGACCCTGCATGTCGCCCGGGATTTTCGCCCCGGCGATGTCGAGAAACGTCTCGGCAAAGTCGAGGTTCGACACGATGTCATCGTTGATTGAGCCCGGCTCGATCACCCCCGGCCAGCGCACGACAAACGGCATGACGAGCGATTCCTCGTACATCCAGCGCTTGTCGTACCAGCCGTGCTCGCCGAGATACCAGCCTTGGTCCGAGGAGTAGATAACGATGGTGTTCTTTGCCAAACCGGTGTCGTCGAGATACTTCAGAACGCGGCCGATGCCGTCGTCGACCGACTGCACACAGCGCAGGTAATCCTTGATGTAACGCTGGTACATCCACTTGATACGCTCCCGACCCTGCAGGTTGGCCTTGCGAAACGCCTCGTTCTTCGGCCCGTAGGCAGCGTCCCAAAGTTTCTTCTGTTCCGGCGTGAGATTGTTCGGGCCGGCGTTGAGCTTGAGATCATTTTCGGAAAGATGCCGCGCGATGGTCATCGTCTGGTTCGCGGCAGCCTTGGTGCGCCCGGAGTAATCGTCCCAAAGCGTCTCCGGCTCGGGGATCTCCACGTCGTCAAATGTGTTGAGGTGAGCCGGGCCGGGCTGCCAGTTGCGGTGCGGCGCCTTATGCTGGAGCATCAACATGAACGGCTTGTCGCCCTCGCGCTCGTTCTTCAACCACTCCAGCCCCTTGTCGGTGATGATGTCGGTCGTGTAGCCGACGTTTTTCTCGACCACCACCTCCCCGGCGGCATCGGTCGTGCGCATCGGCGGATTATAGTACGGCCCCTGCCCGATCAGCACGTCGAAGTGATCAAACCCGGTCGGCACACTCTTCAAGTGCCACTTGCCAATCATCGCCGTCTCGTAACCGACCTTGCGCAGCAACTTCGGAAACGTCTGCTGCGAACCATCAAACGGCGTGCGGCCGTTCCTCATAAAGCCGTTCAGGTGACTGTGCTTGCCGGTGAGAATGACCGCGCGGCTTGGCCCACAGATCGCATTCGTCACGTAGCATTTCTTGAAGCGCATCCCCTCGTGCGCGATACGGTCGATGTGCGGCGTCTTGTTGATCCGCGAGCCGTAGGAGCTGATCGCATGCGCCGAGTGGTCATCCGTGAAAATGAAAACCACATTCGGCCGCTTGGCCGCCTCGGCCTGTGGCGCTGCCACCACGCCACCCAGCACCGCCACAGCCAGCAATGCCACCGTTTTTTGAATGAATCGTTTCATGGAAAATCACCCCGGCCAAGCGCCAAGTCAAAACCGGAAAGGCCGAATCTATGCACCCACCTGCGCTTGGCCAAGCTCTAATGCAAGCCCCCGTCCATAAAGCAGCTATGTACGTGCTTGGCCAAGGTTTGGTTTGACCGGGGAGCAGTTTTTTGCGGGACTACCGGCACCCGAACATTTGCCTTTGGCATACCATGACACATTCTCTTTTGGCACAAGCCGCTGACTCCGTCTCGTACTGGCCGCTGGGTATCCTGGCGATCAGTGTTGTGTTTATCGTCTTCTCGATCATCAAGCTGAAGCTACACCCGTTTCTGGCGCTGATTTTTGCCGCTGTACTGACCGGCCTGTTGACCGGTGATCTGCCCGGAATGACCACGGAGAATGTGGGCCTGTTCAAGAACCGCGTGGCGTTAAACGACACACCGGATGACACGACGAACGACATGTTGCTGGCGTTGAACTGGTCGTTTCTTGGCTTTGGCAACACGGCGGGTGGCATCGGTTTTGTTGTGGCACTGGCAGCCATCATCGGCACTTGCATGCTGGGGAGCGGTGCTGCGGATCGTGTGGTGCGGGCCTTGATGAATCTGTTTGGCGAAAAACGGGCCGGATTAGTTCTGTTGCTGAGTGGCTTCCTGCTTTCCATTCCGGTCTTTTTTGACACTGTGTTTTTCCTGCTGATCCCGCTGGCGCGTGCGCTGAGTTTGCGAACAGGCAAAAGCTACACGTTGTACGTCATCGCGATGGCGGGGGCAGGGGCAATCACCCACTCGATGGTGCCACCGACGCCGGGACCATTGATGATCGCCAACGGTCTCAAGCTGGACTTGGGCTTGGCCATGATGGCAGGTCTTTCAGCCAGCATCCTGCCTGCAATTTTAGTGCTTTTTCTGGCCCGGAAGTTTGACTCCAAATTCAACATCCCGATGCGCGACACGCCTGGTGCGTCCACCAGCGACCTGAAAAGCATCGTCGATAAAAAAGATTCCGAGTTGCCAAATCTTTTCCTGTCGTCGCTGCCGGTGGCGCTGCCGGTGGTGTTGATTTCCCTCGTGTCCATTTTGAAGTTGGCCAATAAGGACATCTCCGCTGCAGGGTGGTTTCAGTATTTGGAATTCTTTGGAAATCCAAATGTAGCCATGCTGATGGCTGCGATCATTTCAATTTACACCCTTGCCGCCCAGATGATCGGTGAAAAACGGATTGGCGAAGGAGGCGTGATGTCTACCTTGGCCAAAGCTCTTGAGAATCCTCTTCAGACCGCTGGAATCATCATCCTGATCACCGGGGCCGGAGGGGCTTTCGGCGGGATGATTCGTTTGGCTGGCGTTGGCGAAACCATTGAGGCACTGGCCAAGAGCTATAATATTTCACTGATCCTTCTGGCTTGGGGGGCGACGGCGGTAGTGCGGATTGCGCAGGGCTCGGCCACGGTCTCGATGATCACCGGAGTGGGCCTGATGAGCGCGGTGATTGGTGACGGCAGCGGACTGGATTATCATCCGCTGTACATCTTCCTCGCGATCGGATTTGGCTCCATCACGTTGTCGTGGATGAACGACAGCGGCTTCTGGGTGGTTCAACGCCTGAGCGGCTTCACGGAAAAGGAGACGCTCAAGACGTGGAGCGTGTTGCTGACAGCCATCGCCGTGCTTGGCCTGGTGCAGACGCTCATCTTCTCCAAAATCCTCCCGCTTAAGCAGGAGGCCAAGCCGGCGGAGACGGCGGCGCTGATTGTTCAGCAAAAATAGTTTGAACCGGCGGGGAATCGCTTTTCTTATCTGTCGAGGCGCGGCCGCTTGGCCAAGCGCTTGGCCAAGCGCCAAAGGAGCGACGTGAAACCGACCGATCTCAGGGGGATTCTGCAGTACATTCCGAAGTTTCGGGACCGGATATTTGTGATCAGCATCGATGGCGCGATTGTCAGCGATGAGAATTTTGCCAACCTGCTGCTCGACTTCGCCGTGCTGCGCTCGCTCAACATCCGCGTGGCGCTGGTCCACGGCGCGGCCAGCCAGATCGCCGCACTGGCAGCCGAGCGCGGGGTGGAGCCGTCCGATCTCGACGGCACCGAGCCGGTCAACGAAGTCACGCTGGAACTCGCACTCACGGCGGCCAACCGGTTGACGCACGAGATCCTCGAGGGCTTCACCGCCAACGGATTGCGCGGCGTCTCAACCAACGCGGTGACCGCCCACCCGCGGGGTATCATCGACGGCACCGACTATTGGTACGCCGGCAAGGCGGAACGGATCGACCTTGGCCACCTCGAAGGACTGCTCGCACAAGGAAACATCCCGGTCATCCCTCCCCTTGGTTTCGACCGCGAGGGCAACACCTACCGTGTCAACTCCGACGACCTCGCCCGCGAAGTCGCCGTCCGGCTCAAGGCAACCAAGCTGATTTACGTGACCACCCGCGACGGCCTAATCCGAAACGGTGAGGTCATCCGCCAGATTCCCAACGGCGAACTGGACCAGATACTTGAGCATGAGCCGGCCAGCTTTCAGCCGGAGCAGTTGGCCAAGGCGCGCAACTCCGCCACCGCCTGCCGGGATGGCATCCCGCGTGTCCACCTCATCAACGGCAGCGTGCACGAAGGCCTGCTCGCCGAGGTGTTTTCCAACACCGGCATCGGCACACTCGTTTACGCAAACGAATATCGACAGATTCGCCCGGCCAAAAAAAGCGATCTCAGCAGCATCCTTGCGCTGACCAAAAACGCGGTCGAGGCCGAGGAGCTGATGGACCGCAGCCTCGCCGACATCGAGGTCAACATCTCGGAGTATCACCTGTTTGAGATCGACGGCAATCCGGTCGGCTGTTTTTCACTCACGCTTTATCTGGGCGAAAACATGGGGGAACTGGGCTCGGTCTGCGTGAGTGCTGCCCACGAAAATCAGGGCATCGGTGGTCGGCTCGTTGAGTATGCCGAGAAACTCGGGCGCGACCACGGCTTGGCCAAGCTGTTCGTCCTGTCGACGCAAACTTTCAAGTGGTTTCAGTCGCGGGCCGGGTTCGCCGAGGGTGAACTTTCGGACGTGCCAGAGCCGCGCCGCGCCGCCGCCACATCGAACGGCCGCAACTCGAAGGTGCTGTTCAAGTCACTCGAATGAAACCGGGGCTGCTCCAGCCGATCCGGGAAACGTGCGAGCGTCACGGCATCGACCCGACGCCGCGACTTCTCATCGCCAGCGTGGCCGACCAGCGCTTGGCCGAATGCCGACAGATCTCCGGATGGGAGTTTGTCGAGGAGCGGCGCATCATCATTTCCACCTCACGCAACGGCGTTGGCCAAGCGGAAGGCTCGGAGAAAACCCCACTTGGCCTTCACCGCATCGCTGAAAAGTTTGGGGACAACCTCCCAGCAGGGATGGTGTTCGAGGGACGCCAAGTGACCGGCACGGTGGAGGCTGAACCGGACGCCGCCATAGCACACCGCATTCTCTGGCTGGAGGGACTCGAGCCCGGTTTTAATCAGGGTGGCAACGTCGATACCCACGCGCGTTACGTTTACATCCACGGCGTGGGTGACGAAACCACACTTGGCCAACCGGCCTCACGCGGCTGCCTCCACATGGCCGCCACCGACCTCCTCCCTTTCCACGACCGCACCCCCCCCGGCACCCTCCTCTGGATAACCGAATCGTCGTTGGGTCAGGGTAATTGATCCTGATTGACGACGTTTGTGGGGTTGCCGGCGATGAAGGCTTTTACGTTGTTTGCGGCGATGTCGATCAGTCGGCGGCGGGCGGCTTGGGTGGCCCAGCCGATGTGCGGGGTGATGTGGCAGTTCGGTGCGCTGTACAGCGGATGACCGGCGGGCGGCGGCTCGGTCTCCATCACGTCCAACCCGGCACCGGCGATCTCGCCATCGTGCAACGCCCTGGCCAACGCCTCCGTATCGACCAACGGACCGCGAGCGGTGTTGATCAACAGCGCGCTTGACTTCATTTGCTCCAATCGCTCGGTGTTGACAAGGTGATGATTTTTCTCGGTCAACGGGCAGTGCAGGCTGAGGACATCGCTTTGCGCAAAAGCTTCGTCCAGCCCAACCATCTCGATGCCATCGGGCTGTTCGCGTGGGGGCCGGTGGTTGTGGGCGATCACACGCATGCCAAACGCTTTGGCCAAGGCGGCGGTTTCGCGGCCGATCTGGCCAAGGCCGATGATGCCAAATGTCTGCCCCTTTAGCTCCGTCAGTGGCGCGTTCCAAAAACAAAAGTCAGGACATTCAGCCCAGTCGCCCCGGCGAACTGCCTCGGCGTGAGATGCCACGTGCTGTGTCAGGTTGAGCACGTGAGCGAAGACCATCTGCGCTACAGCCGGCGTGGAGTAGGCCGGGATGTTTGTGACCGGGACGCCACGGGCACCGGCGGCAGCGAGGTCGACGACGTTGTAGCCGGTGGCCAGTACCCCGATGTACTTGAGCTTAGCCAAGCGGGTGATGGCGTCCGCGCTAAGTACGGTTTTATTCGTGAGCACGATCTCGGCATCGGCGGCCCGCTCGGCGATCAACCCGGACGGGGTACGGTCGTGGGTCTGCACTTGGCCAAGCGCCTCGAGGGGAGCCCAGTCGAGGTCGCCGGGGTTGGCTGTGTATGCATCAAGGATGACTATTTTCACGCGGCCCGAATGAAACGGGAACCGGCCGCGCACGGCAATTCGGAAAAATGCGGTTGCCACCGGAGGGTCGGGTGTGGACGCTTGGGGCATGGGAGCGAAAAGCAAGGCCGGTTCCCGGCGGTTCGCGAATTATCCGAGACTGAACCCGCTGGGCATCGGGCGCGACATCTCGGCCGCGGACCTGATTGACCAGACGTTCATGGCGTACAACGGCGGTCGCCTGCGTGAAGCGGCGCAGCTGTTGAGCAAAAAAATGCTGCCTAAAAACGGCACGGTCGGCCTCACGCTGACCGGTGCGCTAACACCGGCCGGCCTCGGCAAGTCGTGCCGCATCCCGTTGATGAAAGCCGGGTGCATCGACTGGATCGTCTCGCCCGGGGCAAACCTTTATCACGACCTCCACTACGGTCTGGACATGAAGCTCTACGCCGGCTCGCCGTTCCTCGACGACCTTGAGCTGCGCGAGCAATCGGTGATCCGCATTTACGACGTGTTGTTTGACTACGACGTGTTGCTCGACACGGATGCCTTCGTGCGGCAGGTGATCAGCGGCTCGGAATTCCAGAAGCCAATGGGCAGCGACGAGTTTCATTTTCTGCTCGGCAAATACGTCCACGAGCGCGGGCGCAAACTGAAACTAAAGGACAGTTCCGCGCTGGCGACGGCCTACGAATGCGGCATCCCGATTTTTACCAGCAGCCCCGGCGACAGCTCGATCGGCATGAACGTCGCCGCCATGGCGCTGCGCGATTCCGGGCTGACCATCGATCCGAACCGAGACGTCAACCAGACAGCGGCCATCGTGTACGATGCCAAGGTGCGCGGGTTGGCCTCGTCGGTGTTTATCCTTGGCGGCGGTTCGCCAAAGAATTTCATCCTCCAGACCGAGCCGCAGATTCAGGAGGTGATGGGCATCGAGGAGAGTGGGCACGATTATTTTTTGCAGATCACCGATGCCCGGCCGGACACCGGCGGTCTCAGCGGCGCCACGCCGGCGGAGGCGGTGAGCTGGGGCAAGGTGGATCCCGACACCCTGCCGGACTGCGTGGTGGCCTACGTCGACACCACCGTGGCCCTGCCGTTGCTCACGGCTTATCTGCTGACCCGCAACCGACCGCGCAAGGCCAAGCGCCTGTATGATCGGCGCGACAAGTTGCTTGGCAAACTCACGGCCCGATACCTCGACACCGGGACGGTCACCAAAATCAAGACCGGCCGCAAAGTGGCCAAGCGCACCTCGGCCAAGCGCTAATGCGGATTGCAATTTTCAACACCGTGCAGCTCGAGACGGCGGGCGGGATGGAGCATTTTTGCATTCAGACCGCAGCGCATCTCTCCAGCCTGCCCGGCGTTCAGGCCGATTGCGTGACGATGGACGATGCCTTCAATCTCCGCTATGGCCAACTGCATTCTCTCTATTTTTTGCGACTCTTCGATCGGTCAACAATTTATCGCGAGCCGCTTGAATCAATAGAGTCCCGGCTTGGCCAAGCGCGCTACCTCAAGTGCGCAAACTTCCGCGAACTCACCCAGGCACTCGGCCAATACGACCTCATCTACAGTCGAAACGAAATCACCGAGGCATTTTTGTTTCACAACCTCATCGGCTATCATCGGGTACCGCCTGTCATCTTCGGCTGCCACTGCCCGCACCGCTACGTCGGCGCGAGCACGTTGCACAGTCTGCTTCACAATCTCCTTTACTGCTCGCCGCTCTACACCCGCTTGGCCAAGCGAGTGGCCGGCTTTCAAACAATCTCAACCGAAGACACACATGCGATCCGACGACAATTCCCGGGGCACCCTGTTGAACAGATACCCAACCCTTTTGATGCCGCCGGATACGCTGCGCGTGCGCACGGTGTTCGCCCTCAGTTTGCCGTGGATCCCGAACAATTCAACATTCTTTGGGCCGGGCGGTTGACTGAACAAAAAGGACTGGGCGATCTCTGCGACCTGATCGACATCGTCAATCAGACTCACGGAAAAAAAATTGATTGGCATATATGCGGGGACGGCGAATTGAGGCCATTAATCGCCTACATTAAGTCGCGGCATCCCAATATACACTCGCACGGCCACGTCGACCGCGAGGCGATGCCGGCTGCCTACGCCGCTGCGGACTTGTTTATCAGCACCAGCCAATGGGGCGAGACGTACGCCTACACTCCCCGCGAGGCCAACAGCCTCGGCGTGCCGGTGGTTTCGTACGATATCTCCGGCTACAACGAGATTATCGACGATGGGAAAAATGGTCGCTTGGCCAAGTCGCACGATGACTTCATCGAATACGTAAAGTGGTTCGCCGACGGCAACCGACTTGAGAGTGACATCACAAAACATATCCGCAAAAAAACAGATTCCACCTCCGCCTACCGGCAACTGCTCCGATTTTTCAAAGACTGCCTCGAGTCCAATTCACGGTAGGGCTTGCCTGTGCAGTCGAGGACGGCTGGGAACAGCCGTCCCACCAGCACTTGGCCAATCGGTCGCGCTCTGATTGCGCAGGGTTGAGTTGGGATTGTATTATCTTTAGCTTGTGCGGCGCGTGAGTGATGTCGCTGAACAACAACCGCCCCTGAAAGTGGGCATGATCTCTCTTGGCTGTGCGAAGAACCTCGTCGACGCCGAGGTGATGATGGGTTCCCTGTTGAAACAGGGATTCGAGATCACAAACGAAAACGCCGAGGCCGACGCGCTTATCGTCAATACCTGCTCCTTCATCGATGCCGCGCAGGAGGAGAGCGTCGACACCATCCTCGAGTCGACTGAGTTCCGCGAAAACACAAACACCGGTCAAGCCGTGATCGTCTCCGGCTGCCTGTCCCAGCGTTACCGAAAGGAACTGCCCAAGCTGATGCCGGAGGTGGATGCGTTCATGGGTATCGATCAGGTCGAACAGGTCGGCGACATCGTCCGACAGGCTGTCGACAACCGCGGCACCCGGCTGGACATGGCGGCGGAACAACCCAAACAGGACAGCAGCGAAACCAAGCGGGCGGTTTCTGAACTCGTTGCCGATGAAGAGAGCGAACAGCCGGCAACTCCCGGCGAGCCGCTGGTCGACATTCACTCGCGGCCAGACTATATCCCCAAGTTTGAGACGCCTCGTTTTCGGCTGACCCCGAACCACTTTGCGTATGTAAAGATTGCCGAGGGATGCAACCATCCGTGCAGCTTTTGCATCATCCCGCGTATGCGCGGCTCTCATCGCAGCCGCACTCAGGCCGATATCGTGCAGGAAGCCCGCCAACTCGTGGCCGACGGCGTTAAGGAACTCAACCTCATCTCGCAGGACTCAACCTACTACGGGCTGGATCTGCGGCCCGATCACCGGGCAAACATCGCCTCACCGGAGCGTTTCACCGCTGCGGCCAATGAGCTGCCGGCCGATGCCTCGACGCTGGCCAGCCTGCTCCGCGAACTCAACACCATCGAGGGCGAGTTTTGGATTCGCATCCTCTACACCCACCCGGCGCACTGGACCGAGGAAATCATCTCTGCCATTGCCGAGTGCGAGAAGGTCGTCAACTACGTCGACATGCCGCTGCAGCACATTCACGACGCGATGCTCGAGCGGATGCGACGCGAGACCAGCGGCCAATACATTCGCGACCTGATCGGTCGCATCCGCGAGGGCGTCCCCGGCATCGCCATTCGCACCACGTTCATCGTCGGTTTTCCGGGTGAGACGGAGGAATATTTTGAGTCGCTACTCGACTTCATGCGCGAAGTGCGATTCGAGCGGCTGGGCGTGTTCACCTACTCGAAGGAAGACGGGACCAAGGCCGGCGCGATGGAAAGCCAGTTGACCGACGAACAAAAAGAGGATCGCCGCGAACGCGCCATGGCCGTCCAGCTCGAGATCAGCCGGGAGATCGCCGCGGCGCAGGTCGGCAAAACCATGCGTGTGTTGGTCGAGAAACAGGCCGACGAAGAGGAACTGAAGCAGGCCAACACCAGCTCGTGGGAGCACGGCCTGATTCGCAGTGAAGACAGCGACGAGGAAATTGGCCTTGGCCCCTGCCTCATCGCGCGGGGCGAAGTCGATGCGCCGGACATTGACGGCCGAGTATTGGTGCGCGGCGACCTACCGCTTGGCCAATTCGCAGAGGTGAAAATTACCGGCCACACGGATTACGATTTGATTGCCGAGCCGGTCTGACCGCTTGGCCAAGCGCACACGATGAACCTGCCAAACAAACTGACGATCAGCCGGATCATGATGACCGTGCTGTTTCTGATCGTGCTATTCGTCGAATTTTCATTTCGCTACACGGTGGCGCTGGTGTTGTTCGTCGCCGCGAGCATTACTGACATCCTCGACGGTACCATCGCCCGCAAGCGCGGGTTGATTACCGACTTCGGAAAACTGATGGATCCGCTGGCTGACAAAATGCTGATCTGCTCGGCGTTCATCGCGTTCATCGAGTTGGAGTGGATGCCGGCTTGGATGGTCATCGTGATCGTGGCGCGCGAGTTGGCCATCACCGGGCTGCGCCTTCTGGCCGCCAGTAAAAACATCGTCCTGGCCGCCGAAAAACAAGGTAAAAACAAGACCATCACTCAGGTTGTCGCCATCATCGCGCTGCTGGTCACGAACAGCTACGGTGATTGGGGCTTCGTCGGCCAATTGTTCGCCTTTGAGATCGCTGGGCACGCCTGGGCGTGGTGGGTGGCGGAAATTTCCAAGTGGGCAGCCGTCACGCTAACCGCCACATCCGGCATTTATTATCTCTGGAAAAACCGGGAAGTCTTCCTCAACGACTGCTGAGATGAACCGACTGATTCTTCTCGTCGCCCAAGGACTTGGCACAGGGCGATCACCAAAGGCCCCCGGCACAGTGGGCACGCTGCTTGGCTTACCGCTGTTCATTCTGCTGCTGCTGCCCGGGAACTTTTGGTTCTTCATTGGCATGCTCGTTTTTCTCTCGATCGCCTCCGTCTATTTTTGTGAACGCGCCGAGGTCATTTTGAATCAGCGCGACCCCGGCTCAATTGTGATCGATGAAATTGTCGCCGTCCCGCTCTGCTTCACCGGCTGGGTGTCTGCCCTCTATTTCAGCTCCGGTGTGATGCCGGAGTGGCTCCATTTTTTCAGCGGACAAAACGCGGGCTGGACCGCGGGAGTCATCCTGCTCTTCCGCGTTTTTGACATCGCCAAGCCGTGGCCAGTCGGGCCAAGCCAGTCGATGCCCAAGGGCTGGGGCGTGACGATGGATGACCTGCTGGCCGCCCTCTACGTGAACATCGTAGTGGGCCTGATCGCGTGGGTCGCCTGAGTCGCTTCCGCCTCGACAGGCACGGCTGTCGGCCTACACTCGACGCGCGATCCATGAAAAAAATAACACTCCTCCCGTCGCTGCTTTTCTGTGCGCTACACCTGAATGCCCAGCCCAAGCTCGACACAAAACCGCTCACCCTCGAGGGCGACATCGCATCGCACCTCGTCGCCGGAGTAGACAAGTTTCTACTCGACGAACTGGCCGCATCTGTGGCCAAGCGCCCGGCGTACTGGAACCGCGATTTCAGCTCGCATGAGGCGTACGAGAAATCGGTCGAACCAAACCGCAAACGCCTGGCCCACATCCTCGGCCTGCGCGACTCACGGACCGCCTTCGCCGGCCTGCAGCTCGACGGTACCACCGCCACTTCGTCGCTTGTGGGTCAAACCGACCGCATCACCATTCACGCCGTCAGTTGGCCTGCGTTTCGAGATGTCACCGGTACCGGCCTGTTGCTCGAGCCACGTGGACGCGATGTGATGGCCAATGTGGTGGCCATCCCCGATTCTGGGCAAATTCCAGAGCAAATCGCCGGATTATCGCTTGGCCTGACGCCTGAACTGCAGTACGCGCGGCGCCTGGCCGAAAGCGGTTGCAGGGTGGTTGTGCCGATGTTGATCGATCGTCAGGAGAAGATCAGCCGCCTCACTCGACGCGAATTTCTCTACCGCTCCGCCTTCGAACTAGGCCGTCAACTTGTCGGGTACGAGATCCAAAAAACCCTCGCCGTGGTCGATTGGTACAAGAAAAGTTGGCCTGCCAAACCGGTCGGTGTGATCGGCTGGGGCGAGGGTGGTTTGATCACCCAATACGCCGCCGCCGTGGATACCCGCATTGATGCCGCCTGCGTTAGTGGCTACTTCGATTCCCGACAAAACATATGGCAGGAACCAATCGATCGAAATGTGTTCGGATTGCTCGAGCAGTTCGGGGATGCCGAGTTGGTTTCACTCATCGCGCCTCGCTCGTTCATCGTGGACGCCGCGCGCGGACCAGAGGCCACCATCCCGGGTGGGCGTGGTGCCCCGTCACGTGTCGTGACTCCTGCGCTTGGCTCCGTCAAACAAGAACTGGCACGCGCCGAGCGGCTTATCGAGAAGCTCGATCCGCCGGCCAAGCTGCAACTGGTCGAAGGCGGACAGAAACCGTTGGCCGGCCAAGCGCTTGGCCAATTTCTCAAGTCGCTTGCTTCCGACGCTGCGCTTGGCCAAGCGGGAGAAGACAACATCACGCACCTCCGGAAAAACTTCGATGCAGCCCCGCGACACGCAGCGCAGTTTCATGAGATCGACCGTCACACACAATGGCTGCTCCGCGAGAGTCCGTTCGTGCGAAAGCAATTCTACAAACCGGACACGTCCTCTGTGGCAAAGTTTGAGGCGTCGAACGAAAAATATCGCACACAGTTTTACGACGATGTAATCGGTCGCTTCGATCGCGAACGTCTGCCGCTCAAGGCGCGTAGCCGTAAAATTTACGACACGGAAAAATGGGTGGGCCACGAGGTGGTGCTCGATGTTTTCCCGAACGTCATCGCCTACGGAATACTACTCCTGCCGCGTGATTTGAAGGCCGATGAAAAGCGCCCGGTCGTCGTTTGCCAACATGGGCTGGAGGGACGGCCACAGGACATCATCCAGGGCGACCACCGCGCCTACCACGACTTTGCGGCCAAGCTCGCCGAGCGTGG
>JAPPPH010000135.1:0-309 GCA_028817635.1 Verrucomicrobiales bacterium
ATCGCGGCGAGAGCACGTAGATCATCACCTTGGCATTTTTGAACTCGTTGACGATCTTGTCGTCGTACACGTCGTTGCCGGTCAATTTTTCATCCCGCCAAATCTTGGCCGGCTCACCCATGAGCTGGCCCAGCTTGACCTGCAACACGCGGTGAAACTTGGTGATCCAGCCTTTTTGATCCTCGTCAAGAGCCTGATCATCCATGTGAGCATAACTGATGAAAATATCGTTCATGGAAAAACCTTTACGTTAGTGGCACCAGCATATTTTTGAATCACAAAAAAATCAAGTAATGTTTAAATCTTAAA
>JAPPPH010000135.1:319-18389 GCA_028817635.1 Verrucomicrobiales bacterium
TCATGGGCAATACCTGTCGGTGGTGCGAGGCCGAGATCATTTCGCGCCATAAAAAATAAAGCAATGCTTAAATCTTAAAAACAAGAAAATCATTCAAAACTTAGATCAATAAATGATATATCTAAAGTCCTGGGGTTCAGTGTGTTATGGGTGTCCGGTTTAATAACCCGGCACCGCGCTTGGCCAAGCACAAAAATGGAGTTACGACCCTGCGGATCCGTATAGAGAGATTAGTATTTTTATCGGACGCGGATGAACGCCGATTGGTATGATTGAAAATGATCCGTGGAAATCCGTGGAATCTGTGTCTCACCCGAGGACGGCTCGGAGAGCCGTCCCTACCTGCGTTTGGCCAAGCGATTCGTTAAACGCTGAGTTCGCAGTGGCGGGGAGGGCCGCAGAGAGAAGTGCAGGGAAGAATTCCAACGGGATTCCACATTAAAGCTCAAGGTTGAAACCATCGGTTTCTACCTTGAGTGAACAACCAAAACCGGAGCCAACCCTGTAAGGGTTTAACAAGATCATCGACATCAAAATGTCGTCCTGTCGTTGTGCAACCTTACAGGGTTTGCCGGTTTGTTCGACGAGGACCCAAGGTAGAAACTGCGTTTGAACCTTGGGCTGTATCGTTCAATCCCTTCGGGATAGCAAAATAGCCAATCATAAATCCGTGGAATCTGTGTCTCATCCGAGGACGGCTCGGAGAGCCGTTCCTACCCTGCGCTTGGCCAAGCGCTTGGTTAGGCTAGGATTTCGGGAATGATGTGGCCGTGGACGTCGGTGAGGCGGCGTTGAATGCCGTTGTGGTTAAAGGTGAGCTTTTCGTGATCCAGACCCAGTAGGTGGAGCATGGTGGCGTGGAGATCGTGGAAGGGATGGACGTTCTCGGTCGCCTCGAATCCGAGTTCGTCGGTGGCGCCGTGACTGACCCCGGGCTTAATGCCAGCCCCGGTTAGGACGGCGGTGAAGCCACCGGGGTTGTGGTCACGGCCTTTGGCTCCTTTCTGGAACATGGGCATGCGGCCAAATTCGGTGCACCAAAGGATGAGGGTATCCTTCAGCATGCCGCGTTGCTTGAGGTCCCGAATGAGGGCGGCGGAGGGTTGATCCATGATCGGGCCGTGGACGTCGTATTGCTCGCGCAGCTTCTGATGGCCGTCCCAATTCAATTGGCCGGCGGTGGCGTAGGCCCCGTTGAAGAGCTGCACGAAGCGCACGCCCTTCTCGATCAGGCGCCGGGCGAGAATGCAGTTCTTGGCATAGTCGGCCTTGATCTGGTTCTTGGAGTCGTCCGCGCCGTACATGTTGAGGATGTGCTGCGGCTCGGTGGAAAGATCGCTGATCTCCGGGACGGACAACTGCATCCGGGCGGCCAGTTCGTAGCTGGCGATTCGGGCGGCGAGATTGGCATCCTCCGGGTTGCGTTTGAGGTGTTGATCGTTCAGCAGTTTCAACAGGTCACGCGCGGCTACGTCGGTCTTCTTCGAGATCGATTTCGGCGGCTGCAGGTTTTGAATGGGCTGCTTGGAATTAAACGGAGTGCCTTGGAAAACAGCGGGCAGGAATCCGGGCCCCCAATTGTTGACGCTGGCCTGCGGGACACCTCGCGGATCGGGAATGGCGACGAAAGCGGGCAGGTTCTCGTTTTCGGATCCGAGGGCATAAGTGATCCACGCGCCCATGCTCGGGAAACCATCGAGGGTGAAGCCAGTGGAGATGAAATTCTCCGCGGGCCCGTGCGTATTCGATTTGCTGGTGAGCGAATGGATGAAGGCGTAGTCGTCGGCCATGGAGGCCAAATGCGGAACCATGTCGGAGCACATCTTGCCGGTTTGGCCGTAAGGACGGAATTCGTATTGCGGGCGGGCCAGATTGCCGGATGGACCCTGAAAGGTCACGGGCGGTCCGTTTTTCAACGGCTGCCCGTCGTGTTTGATCAGTTCGGGTTTGTAATCCCAAGTCTCCAACTGGCTGCAGGCGCCGGCGCAAAAAATGACCAACACATTCTTGGCCTTGGCGGGGTAATGAGGGGGACGTACCGCGTGGGGCCGAGCCGGGTTAATCTGCGGGCCGTTGGCCAGCAGGCCCTGTTTGTTCAACAGGCTCGTGAGCGCGATGGCTCCAAGACCGGTTGCCGATTGGCCGAGAAAGTTGCGGCGATTCAGCAGGCTTCGGCTGTGGCTGGAAAATTCGTTGATCACGGAATGAACAAAAATTCGTTGCTGTTAAATAATACGCGGCAAAGCGTGGGGAGACCATGTGTTTCGGCGGTGGCGACGGCGGCTTTGGTTTCGACGGGATTGGGTTGGCGGCCGAAAGCGAGCTGGAAAGCGCGGGTAACCTGTTGGCGCGAATCGTTGCCGGTTTCTTTGACCACGCGGTTGGCAAAAGCTGCAGCCTGATCATTCACAAAGGGGCTGTTGAAAAGGTTGAGCGCTTGAATTGCCGTGGTGGATTGTTTGCGGCGGGGCATGGTTTGGCCGGCATCAGGCGCATCGAAAACACCAAAGATGGGAACCGGTTCCATGCGGATTTTGTGTTGGTAGATCATGCGCCGGAATTCTCTTTGGGTGAACTCCGTCACGGGAGGGAAACCGGTGAGGCCGCCGCGGGATTTGAAGAAACTGAAGCCCGGGCCGCCGGCCTCCAGATTCAAATTGCCGCTCACCAAAAGAATGCTGTCGCGAATGGCTTCGGCCTCGAGCCGGCGGGAGGGGAATCGCCAAAGCAAACGGGAATCCGCATCAGCCTTTTGCCCCGCTTCGTTCATGCGGCTCGACTGCTGATAGGTATCACTCAGCATGATCAGCTTGTGCATGTGTTTGACGGACCAACCGCTGCGAACGAATTCGTGGGCAAGCCAATCGAGCAGCTCCGGGTGCGAGGGCTTGGCGCCGTTGCGGCCGAAGTCGCTGCTGGTGAGGACGAGCCCCGCGCCAAAATGAAACTGCCAGATCCGGTTCACCGCGACGCGGGCGGTGAGCGGATTTTTTGCGTTGGCAATCCAGTTGGCCAGAGCTAGGCGCCGATCCGCTTCGGGAGCGTCCTTTGCTAGGGACAATTCACCCAGTGCACTCAGCACCGTTGGGGTGACTTCCTCTTGGGGTTGCTCGGCGTCGCCCCGCTTTAAAAGGTGAACCGTCTCCGGCTTGCCGAACTTGCCCCCAAACACCAATCTGGATTTTGAAATCTCCGTCAGCCGGGATTCGATTTTCTTTTTCTCGACCAACAGGGCCTTGGATTTCGCCAGCTGTTTGGGTTCAAGTGCCGCGATGCTTTTTCGTTTTTGCGTCTTATTGGGAGCGCCGCTGCAGGCCTCAATTTCGCGGAGGGTCCAGTGCTTGAAGTTGCCTTCGTTTTTCCATTCCAATTCAAAGCCGGTAGCCCCGGGCACAGGATCGAAAACAATGGAATAAAAGCCGTCGTGAGCGGTGTCGAGGTGCTCGATCGTGTTGCCTTTGATTTTTACCTTCGGCAACGGATTGGCATCGCCGCTGAACATCTCGATCGAGAGATTTTTGACATCCGAATAGGTGCGCGCAGCGAGGTCGGCATCGGTATCCGTGGTGACGCGCACCGTTATCTGCTGCAACCGGCCATTTTTATCATTGCCGGCGATGTCGTTGATGCGGATATGCGACAGGTTGTGAACTCCCTTTTCAAACGCCAGAAGCGACCGTTGTGGCGCCGTTGTGGTACCGGGATTGGTCGTGAAGGTCATCGTGCCGACATCGCCATCGTACGCGTTTTTAAACCCGGTGGTTCCCTGGCGTTCCGGGCCGGGGCGGACGATGCCGTTCACAATCTTGATCAGCGACCGTCGATCAGTTGAGTCAGCGACTACTTTCCAGACTCCCAAATCATCGGCCACTTCAATCACGTATTCGAGCGCCAGTCGGTCGGTAAACTTGCCTTCGCGGTCTCGTGACCAGACGAGGCGGTCGATCGTGTGCACAGCCGGGAACTCGAGCATGACCCAGCCGGTCTGCTTGCCGCACATCCAACTGCGCGAGTTGCCCAGTTGTCCATCATTGATAAACTCGAGTTTATGCTTACCGGAGACTTTGCTGCCCGAAGCGCTTCGTTTCACACCGAGCGATGCGAGGGCGATGTTTTGGCCGTTCGTGTCAAAGATTTCCAGCTCGTCAATGCAAGGCTCATAGAGATTGGTTTTCTTGATCGTAAACCGAACTTTCCGCGCCTTAACCGGGGCAAACCGTTCCACATTGAGCGAGGCATTAACCGATGAGCGTTCCACGCCAGACCGGGCAAGCGGCACAAAGCCGGCCAACGCACGATCAATTTCACGGACACGGGATTGAAGCTGTTCCTTCTCCTTGTGTAAGGCACCTGCGTTGGCCGGCCGGATCGGGCGATCGCCGTAGGACACCCCGGCAAAGAATGCCTGCATGGAGTAGTAATCCTTGGCCGAGATATCATCAAACTTGTGATCATGACAGCGGGCACAACCCACACTGAGCCCAAGAAAAGCCTCGCTGGTGTTAATGACGATCTCGCTCAACTCATCCTGACGCGCCAGGCGCATCGATTCCGCGTCCTTGCCAATTTGGCCGGGCAACAGGCGGGCGGCCGTCATCAGAAAACCGGTCGCCGCATCTTGGCCAAATTGATCTCCCGCAATTTGCTCGCGGATGAATTGATCAAAGGGAGTGTCCTTGTTGAACGCCTCGATCACATAGTCGCGGTATGGCCACGCATGCGGGCGCGGCGTATTCACTTCGAATCCGTGGGTATCCGCATAACGCACCACGTCCAGCCAATGCTGCGCCCAACGTTCTCCATAACGAGGGGAGGCGAGCAGTCGATCCACTGCTTCGGCAAAGGCGATCTCTGTCAATCTCGAATCTTCGACGAATTCTTTCACCGAATCAGAACCGGGAGGCAGGCCGGTCAGATCCAAGGACGCGCGCCGCAGCAGGGTGACCCGATCTGCCTTAGGCGAAGGTTTCAGATTGTTTTCACGCAGCGTTCGGTCAATGAAATAATCGATGGGATTGCTTTGGGCCGGTACTACCGCGCGCTTCACGGGCTGGAATGACCAATGCTTTTTGTCAGATGCTGATGCAGTTAAAGCAATGAGGATAGAAATGAATGCTAATGCAACGCCGCGGACTCGCAGGCTCGTCCCTCCACTGGATGCGCTCGAATGGAGGGGCGAGCCTGCGAGTCCGCGTGATTGGAAATTGAATGTGCTCATTTCAAAATGCGCAGGATGGCTTGGTCATCTCCACTGGACAGCAAGGTGAATGAGCTGCCTTTAAAAAAGCGGCCGGTGAAATTGAAATTGGCCTTCAACTCCGCTGCTGTCAACGCCTTGCCGCTGCCGTGCACAGCGCCGGCGATGGTGAGGCGGCGGGGGGCAATGAGCGCGGCGAGGTGCGGGATGTCGCCGGCTTCGCGCAACATGTTCGGCGCCATCAAACCCAGCCGCTGTTTGGTGTACGGCACGTCGCTGATATAACTGGCGAGCGAACCGATGGTGACCGTGTGGGCAATTCGCTCGTCCAACGCCGCAGCAGAAAGCGCCACCACCCCAGCGGGGCCGTTGCCGATCACAGTGACGGGCTCGGTGCCGAGTTGGTCCAGCAGGGTGCGGAGGTCGCGGACCCATTGGCCGAGGAGCGGTTGGCCAAGCCAGAGCGACCACTCGGCAGTGTTGTGGTCCGGAGCGCGGCGGATGGCGTCTCGCGCGTAGGCGTGCTGACCGGTGGCACGGAGGCTGAGGGAGACCACGGTGTGGCCGGATTGCTGAACTGCGGCGGCGAGCTTGTTTTCAGCAAGTTTCACTTCGCCATTGAGGCTGAGAAAAATCACACGGCCTTTTTTGCGGGGCGCTTGGCCAAGCGTTTCGGTGGCGGTGAGGCGGATGCCCGGCTCGGGCGAGAAATTGATGCGGCGTGTGGGCGACTCAGGGCCGTCCTTGAGCAGCTGTGTCGGGCGCGGTTTGGTGCCGCCGAGCACGTGCACGTCCAGCGCGTGGCGGATTTCATCGAGGTCATCGGCCCAATTGGACTGCTCGAGTTGCGCCACGAGCCGGCGGCCTTCGCGCGCGGCGAGTTGCGGGATGGTCAGCCAATCATCCGGCCGCGTTTGGCCGGGAAAGCATCGCAGCTTTTCGGGATTCACCGTCTCAATCTTTGGCTCGTTGATGGGCGCGCCGTTGCCCTCGGCCTTGAGGTGCAGCGTCATCCAGCCGTACATCGCCTCGCGCATCGGCTCGTTGTAATCGTGCTTTGACTCCACCGGCAGGTGCTTCACCGATTTTGGTTTGCCGTGCAGCGCATAAATAGGCCGCGTCAACGCCAGTGATTTCTTCGCCTCGCCAACCGAAAACTGAATGCCATCTCGCGTCGCATTGATCACCATCAGCGCGCGCGGCGCCGTGAGACTGAGCACACTCCATTCCTCCGTGAACCGCAACGCCCCCGGCACCACCTCGCACATGCAGCACGCCACGCCGAGGTACGCCTGGTAATTGCCCACCGAACACACCGGCACCACCGCCTTGAACCGTTCGTCCCACGCGCCCGCGTACATCGTCTGGTTGCCGCCGCCGCTCGTACCCGTGATGCCCAACCGCTCGCCGTCCACCTCCTTGCGCGTTAGTAAATAATCCACCGCGCGCATGTTCTCATAAACCTGCAGCCCGCTCAGTGGCTGGCCCACCGGCCAAAGCGTCGCCGCCACCATCTCGCCGTGATACTCCCCCAGCGCCTTGCCGATGCCGCGCTCGCCCGCTCCCAGCGCATCCACCGCCAGCGCAAAAAAACCCAGCTTAGCCAGCCCAATACACCGCGCCTGCACCTTGCGGTCCTGCTTCGCCCCGCTCCAATGCCCGTGCACGCACAACACCGCCGGCCGCCGCCCCGGGCCGTCGGGCACGTAGGCATTGGCCGTCATCCACACGCCCGGCATGGTTTGGAAAACGATGCGCTCCACGCGATAGCCCTCGCGTTTTTCTGTGCCGAGAATGCGCGGCTTCAATTCGCACTCTTCCTCCGGAAACCCGCCCCAAGCACGCAGCAGCTTTTCGCGAATCACCGCCCGTTGCGCTTGCCATTCCGCCAGCGTCTCCGGTGTCCGATCCATCGCTCTTAACGCCGCTGCGTGTTTTTTGACATACTGCAAAAACGCATTGGGCGTTTCCTCCGCGGCCGGCGTTGCCAGGGCAAATAGGAAAATGAGGATGAACCTTTTCATCGTTAGGGCTCGGCCGATTAAATGCAGTCCACGCCGATTTGTCAGCTAATCATTTTTTGGTCAGCTTTGTGGATTTTTGAAAAATCTGCACGAGGCACCGGCTGTTCTCGGTGAGTCCGATACCGGAGTATTGTCGTAAGCTCCTTACTTGGGGCGAGGCTGTTGTGTGCATCTACGCCACAATGCTGCGGACGACGTGGCCGTGGACATCGGTCAAGCGGCGGTCGATGCCGTTGTGGCGAACGGTCAATCGTTCGTGGTCGATGCCGAGCAGATGCAGGATGGTGGCGAACATGTCGTGGCTGCTTGTACCGGTTTCGCTTTTCCAACCCCAACGATCGCTCTGGCCGTACGCGCTTCCGCCCTTGGTCCCGCCGCCGGCCAGCCACGTGACAAACGTCCCGCCGTTGTGATCGCGTCCGGCCTGTCCTTGGCTGAAAGGCATTCGGCCAAACTCGGTGGTCCAAACAACGAGCGTGTCCTCCAGCATGCCACGCGCCTTGAGATCCTTGATCAGCCCGGCGATCGGCTTGTCGACCTGCCGTGTCATGTGCGGCAGCTCTTTGTGGATGTTGGCGTGGTTGTCCCAGTTGTTGGTTGGTCCGCCGGCACCGCTCCAAATCTGGACAAACCGCACGCCTCGCTCGAGCATTCGCCGGCCGAGAATGCAGCGCTTGGCAAAATCCGCCGTCGTTTTTTCGTCGGCCCCGTACAGCCTGCGCACGGCCGGGCTTTCGCCCTTGAGATCGAACAATTCGGGGACGCTCAATTGCATCCGCGCGGCCATCACAAGGCTTTGGATGCGTGCCGCGAGGCGGGAGTCGCCCGGTGTGCGCGCCATGTGCCGCGCGTTTAATTTTGCCAACACCTCGCGGCTGGCCGCCTCGCTGGCCGTGTTGATGTGCTTTGCCGATTTTGGCGGAAACAGGTAACGAACCGGCTGCGTATCCGATGCATCAATCACCGTGCCCTGATGCTGTGCCGGCAGAAAACCGGATGTGAAGTTTCCGTGATTATTGTAAGGCAGCCCGTTGGGATCGGGCAGGACGATGAACTCCGGCAGGTTTTGGTTGATGCGCCCCAAGGCATAACTGATCCATGCGCCCATGCAGGGAAAACCGGGCAGCGTGAAGCCGGTGTTTTGCATGTAGCTGCCCAGACCGTGGACGTTGGTGGGGGAGTTCATCGACATGAGAAACGCGAGGTCGTCCACAACCGATGCCATGTGCGGCAACACGTCGCTCACCCAGCGACCGCACTCGCCGTGCTGCCGAAATGCAAACGGGCTTTTGAGCACTTTGAACCCGGGCGAATTGGTCACTGACTCCACCAGTCGCCCGTCGCCCGGATCAAACTTTTTGCCGTTCAACTCGTTCAGCACCGGCTTGTGGTCGAACGTATCCATCTGGCTGACCCCGCCGTTCATGAAAAGCTGAATCACCCGCTTGGCCTTGGGTCGATGATGGCGTATCGGGCCGTCCGCAGCCTCGGCGGCGAGCGCTTGGCCAAGCGCGAGCCCAGCAAATCCACTCGCCGTGGTTTCAAAAAAACTGCGTCTGGTAAGGTCGGTTTGCACGTCAGTTCACGAAGAGAAACTCATTGCTGTTGAGCACCACGCGACAGGCGTTGGCCAAGCCGTGTTCGCGTGCAAGCTGCGAAACCAAGCGGGCTTCGTCCTGCCCCGGCGCGCGGTGGTACGCCAGTTCAAACAGCCGCAAAACCTGCGACTCGGGCGTGGAGGCTTCGCGTTGGAGCCGCTTGGCCAAGCGCTCACTTTGGCGGACGAGAAACCGGTTGTTCAACATGCCAAGCGCCTGCAACGCCGTCACCGAGGACTCGCGCTTCGGGGCATGTTGCGAGGCGTCCGGGCAGTCCATCAACTGCATCAGCGGATCGGGGACGGTGCGAAACACAAACCGGTAGACACTCCGCCGATGGTTGGCCGTGGCATCGGGGTCGAAGCCGATATAGTCGAGGGTCGGCGTCACGTGCACGCCCTTGCTCATGTTGAACTGGCGGTCGGACGGCCCACCCATCCGCCAATCCATGTTGCCGGCAAGTTGCAAAACAGAGTCGCGGTAAGACTCTGCGTCCAGTCGTCTGCGATTCATCCGCCAAAGCAAACGATTGTCTGCATCGCGCTTGGCGTAGTCCGCGTTATGGGCCGACCGTTGCCGATAGGCCGAGCTGGTCATGATCGTCCGGTGCAGCCACTTCAGCGATCCTCCGTGCGCGCGGAATTCGTAAGCCAGCCAGTCGAGCAACTCCGGATGACTGGGGACATCTCCCATGCGGCCAAAGTCGTTCGGCGTGCCGACGATCCCGCGGCCGAAGTGGTAATGCCAAACGCGGTTCACGATCGATCGCCACAGAAGCACGTTGCGATCATCGGCTAGCCAGTTGGCGAGAGCTACCCTCCGTTGCTCCTCCGCATCGGGTTGGTCGATCGAGAATCGGCTGTCCAATTCGTTGACGCAACTCAGTGCCCCCGGCCGGGCTTCCTCGCCGGGCGAGTGGATGCTGCCTCGGTGAAGCACATGCACTGTCCGGGGCTGTTTTGCCGGCTTGAAATTGCCCAGCGCAGCGAATTGGCTGGCAACGGCGTAGACCTTTTGTTGCTCGCCGAGAGAGGCCAAATCCCGCTCATTCACGGTCTTGGCAAAATGGAACGCCAATGCGCGATTTTGCTCTTTTGTCCGTTTATCTGGTTTAATATCCAGTATTTCAATATTCTGTAACGATACAGATTCTTTAAAAATCGGTTTCGACAAATGAGTGAGTGAAAGCCGTGGGCGGCCGATGAGGTGTTGTCGGCCGTGATTTTGGTGTAGCTCGATCCGGATCATGTCTCCCTTCGCTGCCGCTAATGGAGTTTCAAAAACGAACAGCGCCCGGTGTGCTTGGCCTTGCTGTGGGTGGATGCCCCAGGCGGAGTCGGGGTTGGTGTCGATGGCACGGTCGATCGTCCAGTCGTCCTGATTGAAGCTGGCCATTGCCTTGGCGATCTTGACCGGTGCGCCGTTCACCCGCACGACGATGTCGGTCAGGTGTAGGTTGCCGTTTTCTGCGCGCCCGGGGCCGTTTCGGGGCAGCGACTTGTCGGTCAACACATCCAGTTGCAGGGCGGTTGCCTTGGCGACCGGCAGCTTGGCGGTGAAGGTGGTGATGTCCTTGGCCGGCGCTTGGCCAAGCGCGAGGAAGGAACCGTCCGGCTTGGCCTCGAACTCGATCCCGCTGCTCGACTCGACGTTGGCAGAGGAGAGGACGGCCCAGTTTGACTGGCTGCGTTTCAGGTCGGCTTCCAGCTTGGCCAAGTCGGCCTCGGAAAACATCCCCTCCGGCACCCGCCCTTGGCCAAGCGCGCGTTGGCGGGAGAGCAGCAGCGCTCGGCGCTTGGCCAAGCGTGCGTCATTGTCGAACGGTCGGTCGATCTTGTCCACGCCGGCGAACACTGCCTGTAATGCGTAGTAGTCCTCGGTCGGCACTGGGTCAAATTTATGGTCGTGGCAGCGCGCGCAATGAACGGTGGTGCTGACGAAGGTCGACATCACCGTGGCGATCATGTCGTCACGGTCGAGGTACTGCGCGATCTTCTTGTCGATTGTACCGTCGGAGATGCCCATCTGCGAACTCTCGTCCCACGGCCCGGTCGCCAGAAAACCAATGCCCCGGGTCGCGGCTGGGTCGTCCGGGAAAAGTACATCGCCGGCCACCTGCTCGCGCACGAACCGGGCGTACGGCTTGTCGTTGTTGAACGACTCGATGAGCCAGTCGCGGTACGGCCAGGCGTTTTCGCGGATGGCATCCTCGTCGTGGCCGTGCGTCTCCGCATAGTGGGCGACGTCCATCCAGTGCCGGGCCCAGCGTTCGCCGTAGCGCGGACTCGTGAGCAGTCGGTCGATCAACCGCTGGGTCGCGCCGGTGGAGTTGTCGTTGACGAATGCGCTGACTTCCGCAGGGGTGGGCGGGAGCCCGGTGAGGTTGAAGGTCGCACGCCGGATGAACGTCTGCCGGTCGGCGGGCGGGGAAGGCCGGAGGTCTTTTTCGGCGTGTTTCGCCGCGATAAAACGGTCGATCGGGTGAGTGGCCCAGCCGGGCTGGAAGTTAGCAGACTCTGGTATCGTGGGGCGCGTCAGCGGTTGGATCGCCCACCACAAATCGTCGGTGGTCGACTCATTGGCTGAGACACCGCATCCCCAGGGGAGAAGCAGAGAAAACAGCAGAATGATGCGACACCGGGACACCCGCCGATGGAGAATCAGCGCCCGGGCAATGGCAATCAAAAAAGAGATTTTCTGGTGCGGCTTTGAGAGAGCGCTGATTTTGAAAATAGAGAGCAGTGGTACACTGAACCGGCATGGCTGGTGAATGCGATTAGGACGGCTGGGGACAGCCGTCCCCACCTGCGCTTGGCCAAGCGGGCTCAGACCACGAGATGTATTGAAAGCGATTTCCTTCTCCCCCGTGGGGGAGAAGGTGGCCGGAGGCCGGATGAGGGGGAGGCAAGTCTTTGGGCAGTCGTTTTTTGATTCAAGTTCAGGGTGTGTTTCGACCCTCACCCCGGCCCTCTCCCTGTCCAGGGAGAGGGTGTTGTTTTCCAAATCTGTCGAATGTACGGGCTGCTTGGTTACTCGTTTTTGTTGGCCGCTTGGTTTTGTTTTTCCAGCAGCCAGGCGAGGTTGAAGCGGGCCATCCAGTCTTTGTTTGAGAGCAGGTAGATCATGTTTTCGCTGGGGGTGCCTTTGCGGCCGGCGGCCATCCATGTGTAGTTCCCGGGGCCGGTCTTGACGATGCGTTTCACCGGCCACGATTCGCCGCGGTCGAAGCTCACTTGCACGGTGATGTCGTCGCGTTTGTCTCGGCGGCCGGGGCCGCTGAATAGCAGGATGTCGCGGTCGTCGAACGGGAGGCGCAGGATGGCGCCCTTGCAGCCGTAGTCGTCCGGCGGGCCGTCGAATAGCTCGTCGTCCTCCCCGGCCTTGGCCCAGCTTTGGCCGCCGTCGAGGCTGCGGCCGATGATCTTGTTGCCGGGGCGGCTGTGGGTGCGGGCGTTGTAGTAGATGCTACCGTCGGTCATCTCGAGCAGGCCGGGCTCGGAGGTGCCGAGGATCGGGAAGGGATCGCTGGGCGTCCATGTCCGGCCGCCGTCGTCGCTGTACAGAGCGTTGCTGTACCGCTTGGCGAAGTATTTGCGGCCCTGCCCCTTGTTCAGGTAGGTGCGGCTGCCGTTCTTGTTGATCGAGCCCACGAACACCTGCGACGGCATCAACAGCCGGCCCTTGTGCTTGCCGTGGCGCAGCGTGATGCCGGGATCGCAGCAGTAGGTCGTGCCCTGCCATCCGTTTTTGTCGGCGCGGATGACAATCTTCTCGGTGGCCCAGGTTTTGCCGTGGTCGCGGCTGCGGTAGAGCGCTTCGGCCGGCTTGAGCCCGGCGGCAAACACCATGATGTCGCCGGTGGATTCGTCGATGGTCACGTTGGCCAGTTCGCTCCAGCCGACGTGTTCGCCGCGGTAACGTCCGTCGTCCGACATGTCGGCGTCGATCTTCACTCGTTTGCCGACGATGATGGGCTGGCTCCATGTCCTGCCACCGTCCTCGCTGCGCTTGACGTCGACGCGACCACCTTCTCTGTTCTCCTTGAAGATAAGCACGGTGCCGTCCTTGGCCACGGCGAGGTGTCCCATCACCGGCACTTCCTCGGCCCAGATTTCGTGGAACGGTGTTTGTTTGGCGACCTCGCTTGGGAGATCGACTGCCGCCGCCGGAAGCCAAGCGGCAGTCGTTGCCAACGCGATCATGCATCGCAAACCAAGCGCGCGGAATTTGTACTGGTCAGTCATCGCGGAAACAGTTGGGACGATGCGGCCATGGGTCAAGTGTTCTCCCGCTTGGCTAAGCGGAGTGCGATGGCTGGCGTGTCGGGGTTGCCAAGGCCAAGCGTGGAGAGTAGCTTGGGCGTTCAGCAAAACGAGGCGTTGATCATGGCAAATTTTCTTTCACAAAAATGGTTGTTGCCGCGTCGGCATTTCCTGCGTGGGTTGGGTGTCTCGCTTGGCCTGCCGATGCTCGACTGCATGCGGCCGTTGTGCGCTGCCAAGGCTGTTGAACGGCCTCGGCGCGGCGTTTTCATTTACCTGCCAAACGGGGTGAACACGCACGACTACGAGCTGACTCAGGCGGGGCCGGACTACAAATTCTCCCGCATCCTCGCGCCTTTGGCCAAGCACCGGGGGAACATCTCCCCGATCAGCGGCCTGCACCATCCCAATGCGTTTGGCATCGCCCACAGCGCGACACAGACGTGGCTCACCGCGGCCAAGCACGGCCCGACCGACCGGAACACAATCTCGGTCGACCAGTTGATCGCCGGAGTGACCGGGGCGAAGACACGGTTTCCGTCGCTCCAGATCAGCAATCAGGGGCAGCCTCTCGCGGTGAGTGCGGATGGCATTGCCCTGCCTGCGCACCGGCAGTCGGGGGACGCCTTCAAGGCACTTTTCTCAGAGCCAACAGGCGGCATTGAAAAGCAACGCCGCAAACTTCAGCGCAGGGAAAGCATGCTGGATCTTGTCCTTGAGGACGCCAATGTGCTGGCCAAAAACCTGTCCCGTGAGGACCGAGGCCGGCTCGACCAATACCTGACCGCGGTGCGGGAAGTGGAAGTCCGGACCAAGCGAGCTGAAGAGTGGCTCGAGACTCCACGGCCAAAGATCGATTCCGGCACGGCGTCAAGGCTCAGTCAAAACGTTTACCTCGAGCGGCTCGGGGAACATCTGCGAACGATGTATGATATCATCGTGCTGGCGTTCCAGACCGACATGACTCGTGTGGTGACATTCAACACCGGCAACGAGGGAACCGGCCCAGCGGTGCCGGAGATCGGGATCAGCCGCGACCGCCATTCGCTCTCGCATCACAATGGCGACAAGGATCTCCTGCAACAACTCACGCGCAGCGACGAATTCAACGTCCAGCAGTTCTCCTATTTTCTCGACCGGCTCGCGGAGGTGCGCGATGGCGACGGGCCGCTACTCGACACAACCGTTTCGCTTTACGGCAGTGGACTCTCGTACGGCAACAGCCACGGGACGACAAGCCTGCCGCTCGTACTGGCGGGCGGTGCCAAGCTCGGTTTCAGGCATGGCAGCCACGTGGATTTCAACCGGCAGGTCGATGGCTTCAAGGGCTATGGCGACGGCATCAGCGTGTACCACAGCCCGGTCAACTCCGGGGCGCACTTCAGCAATCTGCTGCTGACCATCGCCCAGCGGATGGGTGTCGACGAAGAGGCGTTTGCAGATTCCAACGCCGTGGTCTCGGAGGTCTTAACGTGAGCTTGGCCAAGCGCCGCAGCGCCCATGCCACGACGAACCGCGCTTGGCCAAGCGCGGTTGTTTTCACCCTCACGCTACTTGCCGCAAACCAGATGTTTGCCGAGAAGGCCAACGACGCAGAGGCCGTCAAGGATCACGTACCCAAGCCGGGTGTCTTTCCGCCGGCCGGGGCCGGGATACACCACAACGGCGACCTCGTCGTCAGCGATCCCATGAACCGCCGGGGTGCTCTCCGAAAAAGTCAGCATGCAAAGCGGCACTATTTTGCCATGCTGCCGTACGGGATGGTCTGGTACCACGGTGCGCCGGCTGACATCCGCGACATCCCGCCGGGGACGCACATGCACGGGCGGTTTCTGCTGCCGCTCGAGGGGGAGGAAAAAACGATCCCGATTTCGGAGGAGCGGCTCAAGCAGACGCCGACGCTCCGGTACAACCACGCGATCCTGTTGGAGGACGATGCCAGTTTTTATTCGCGCCGCGGCCGGTCGTGGAAGGTGCTTGGCTTTGAGCAGGGCGCCGGCCCAGCCCCGCGCCTCAAACTCTCCGTGGAGCCGGTTGGCCCGGAGATCGAGGGCGGGATCAACAAGCCGGCGTTGTTCGACATCGACGGCGGTACTCGGGTTTGGAAAAATCGGCAGTTGGTCGACAAGGATCAGATCAAGCCGGGACAGGAAGTCCAGGTGAACCTGACATGGGGGCCGTTCGACAGTTTGGCCACCACCGATGTTTGGCTGGACGAGGAGAGTCTTGAGGCCTGCCGGAAGATTCAGCGTCAGCGTCATTTGCGGCTTATCCGCTCGCGGTTTCTGCCCGGCTGGGTGGACGCGGTGAAAAACAACGACACCGGCGGCGGCGAGGTCACGATCACGCTGTTCGGCGGTATGGCGCCGGTTTTGTACAGGGAACTCAAGCAGGGCAAGACGCCCAAGGTTTGCGACGCCGCGAACACACTTCGCACATGGAGTTATCATCAGGAATACTCGGTGCGCGGAGAGACCGTGGATTGGAATGAGTCCGAAAATCCGCCGCTGGGGAGCAGCGGATTTCAACTGCGGGTAAAACTTCCGCAGATGCTGGAGGGCTTCCGGCCGGGGCGGATCGTTCGCCTGAAGGGGCCGTGGACGTACGTGCTGCTGCCGGCTGACGAGTGGCTGGCGACCCCCGAGGAGTTCGAAGTGTCATCCAAGCTGCGCCTGCCGTGAGCGTTTTCAAAAACAGCCAACGATTCGTGGCAACCGTTGTTATGTTGGGGGCAATGGTTCCCGATACGAATGGTGTCGAAGGGCTTGAAGTTTCCACCCGCGCATTTTTCAAGGCGCACTGTCTCAGGTGTCACGATAGCGAAAAACAGAAGGGCAAGTTCCGGCTCGATAACCTCTCGACCGACTTCACGAATCCTTTGGTCGCGGAGAAATGGAGCGAGGTGCGGTTTCGCATCAACGCCGGCGAGATGCCGCCGGAGGAGGAAAAGCAGCCGACTGCGGACCAGATCGGCGGAGTCGTCGATGAACTGACGCGGCGAATCCGCGAGGGATCTGCCGAGCGCTTGGCCAAGCGCGGTTCACTGGAGCACTATCGGTTGAGCCGGCAGGAGTACGCCCACACCGTTTACGATCTGCTGGGCGTGGTTTATGACGTCGAGGCACCCGGCGCATTCAACGAGGATCCACTTCTGCATGGGTTTGACCGCATCGGCTCAAAGTTGGCGGTGGCACCCTCGCACATTGAGCGATATCTCGAGGCGGCCGAGGCTGTGGTGGGGCAGGCGCTGGCCGATTTGGATACCCCAAGCAAGACCAACCGCAGCACGGCCGGCGAGGGCAAGCGGCGGCTTCTGCAACTAGGCGAAGGCTGGGGCTTCGACCTGAAACAATCCGGCCGTTACCGACTGCGGCTTCGTGCCAGCGGCCTTCCGGCGTTCACCGGACGCATCCCGCGCCTGTCGATCTGGCATCGGCATCACAAGCGATCGTTCGATGGTGTGGACCTGGTTGCGACAGAGGATGACCCTGAAGTGATCGAGTTTGAAGGGCTGTTCCCCGCCGGGGGATACGAAATCCGAAACCATGCCCGCACCCAGAATCACGCCAACGGCGCCTACAAGCTGTTTCGCAACCAAACAATCGAGGCGACCAACTCGGTTGCCAACCTGAAAACAAGGCATCCCTCCCCGTGGACCAAGGTGGTGGACGAGCAGGGTAGGCCGGTGATGCCATTGCTCATTATCGACTGGGTCGAAACCGAAGGGCCGCTGAAAACCGAGGCCGACTTGGCCAAGCGCGAAAGCCTGCTGCCGGCAGACAAAACGGATGCCGATGAGATCCGGGCGTGCCTCAAGCGATTTGCCGAGCGCGCCTGGCGGCGGCCGGTGCAGGACGCTGAGCTGGAGCGATACGTGAAATTGATCGCGGCCGAACAGGAGGCCGGCGAAGCCTTCAAGTCGGCGTACCGCACGGCGCTTGCGAGCGTGCTGGTGTCCCGCAGTTTTTTTAACATCGAGGAAGGGGCGCCGAATGAAAAACGGGCCAAGGTCAACAACTTCGAGTTGGCTAGCCGACTCTCCTATTTTCTCTGGAGTTCAATGCCGGACGAATCGCTTTTTGCTGCCGCGCGTGCGGGTGAGCTGCACAAGCCCGACACTCTTGCGCAGCAGGTGGATCGCATGATGGCCGACGCGAAGATCACCCGTTTTTTGGAGTCCTTCCCGGTGCAGTGGCTGCAACTGCACCGGGTGGGCATGTTTCAGCCCGACCCCAAGCTCTACCCCGAGTACGACCCGTGGCTCGAGGAAAGCATGGTGGCGGAAACCACCGCCTACTTCGCCGAGTTGTTCCACGAAAACCTGCCGTTGCGTGAGGCGATTGAATCCGACTGGACGATGCTCAACTCGCGCCTGGCCATCCACTACGGCTTGCCTGGGCCGCATCCACACGGATTGACGCGCGTAGCGCTTGGCCCGGAAACCGGGCGTGGCGGGATGCTGACCCACGCCTCGATTCTCTCGCTGACCTCCGACGGCACTAGGCATCGGCCGGTGCACCGGGGCGCGTGGGTGTCCGAGGCGATCCTCGCCCACACGCCACCACCACCACCGCCGAACGTCGACCCGCTGGAGCCGGTCGTGGGTGACAAGCCGAAGACCACCATCCGGGCCCAACTCGAGGCGCACGCCACCGACCCCAACTGCGTCTCGTGCCACTCCAAGATCGACCCGCTTGGTTTGGCGTTTGAAAACTTCGATGCCATCGGCCGCTGGCGTAACACCGAGCGGGTGCAGGGCGGCGTGGGTGACGATCCGCCGGTGGATGCCTCCGGTAAACTGCCGGACGGCCGCGCCTTTGCGAACCCGGCCGAGTTCAAAAAACTTCTCGCCGGTGACGAGCGTTTGGCCAAGGCCTTCCTCGAACAACTGGCCACCTATGCCCTGCGCCGGGTCATGACCGTGGACGACATGGAGTCAATCCATTCCATCGCCAAGGCCACCCGCGACGAAGGCCACGGCGTGAAGAC
>JAPPPH010000320.1:0-3600 GCA_028817635.1 Verrucomicrobiales bacterium
ATCGTGCGTGATTAACTTGGTCTGCGCGGCCACCTCATTCAAAAACTTGGTTTGCCCGTCCGCATCAATCGGGCTCACGGCAATGCCCTTGATTCCCTTGGCCAAGAGCGTCTCCAGAATGCTCTTCTGGTCCGCCAAACCCTTGGGTGGGAAATGCACCTCGCACTCCACGCCACCCAGTTCGCTCTCGGCCTGACGCACGCCGGCCGCGCACAGATCCCAAAACGGATCGATGCCATTGGTCACATAGGCAATCTTGTGCTTGGTTTTGGGCTTCGCCTCAGCTTCTCCACCACCGGATGTATTCGTGGCCTCTTCTGAGCCGCCGCCACAGCCGGCCGCCAAGACCAGTGCCATGGCGCCTGCGATGTATGTCAGTTTTTTGATCATGATAATTTAGGTTGCTTTGTTTTTGAAAAAATCAGTGCACGGTCGTGCCGCCGTTGACGTGGATGTTCTGCCCGGTTACGAACGACGATGCCTCGCTGGCGAGGTAAATGATCGTGCCGGCCAAGTCCTCCGGCACACCCCAACGCTGCATCGGGATGCTAGCGAAGTAGCCGTCCTTTAGTTCCTGCGGATCCTTCTCGTGGCGCTCCACCGGGATCCAGCCCGGTGCGATCATGTTGACCGTTATGTTCCACGGGGCCAACTCGTGAGCGAGGCTGCGGTTGAAGCCGTTCTGCCCGCCCTTGGCCGAGACGTAGGCAGTAAAAGGTGTCACGCCCAGATGAAACACCTCCGAGCCGATGTTGATAATGCGACCCCATCGCTGCTTCTTCATGTGCGGCAACACAGCGCGCGTCACGAGGTACGGGCTCTTGATGAAGAAATCGAGCATGCTCTGGTAAAAGTCCCAGTCGTATTCCTCGATCGGCATCTGCGGCTGATCCGGGGTGGCATTGAGAATCACGATGTCGATCGGGCCAAGTTTCTCCCCGGCCTCGGCAACCAGCCTGTTCACGTCGGCCTCTTCGGTGACGTTCGCGCGAATCATCGCTCCCTCCGCCCCGGTGGCCTCAAACTCGGACAACGCCTGCGCGGCGCGCTCCTCATTGTTGTAATAATTCATCGCCACCTTGGCACCCGCTTGGCCAAGCGCGACAGCCATGCGCTTCCCCAAACCGGTGGAACTCCCCGTGACGAGGGCGGTTTTGCCTTCCAGTGAAAATATCTCCGTGCTCATTTCCTGCTTCGAGAGGCCGGAAACGCTACCAAAGCGGCCGCGGATTGAAAACCGCTTTTTCCGGGAAACCGGCTCTCCACTTGGCCAAGCATGCGGATTGATTGAACCATTGAACGATCGTCGCCCCCTTCGGCGCCTCGGCTCTTTAACAAATGCGTCACAAAAATCATTTTTTGTTGAGAGAGCCGACGACTTGTGCGTTAATGCACTCGTCGTTGGTTGCAGGTGCAACCGACACATCCGAAAGAAACAGAAATGGCACACTTCGTTAAACTAACGCAGGCATCGCTCAACGGTTATACCGAGGAGGATACCAAGGTGCTGTTCAACCTCGACACGGTCATCTCCGTTGAACCGGTGGGTGACAAATCCGTGATCCAGACCCGATGGGGCCGGGTCACGGTACGTGAAGATCTGGATAGCATCCTGGATCTGGCGAATGCAGACCAAGCCGGCGTATCCGCGCCGCAACTCGATTCGATCAATCGAATCAGCGAGGAGTCACTCTCCTTGTAACACACGGGCGCGAGCCCGTTTTGGAAAACTAAAATAGAACTGACCCGCAGCCGGTTGCTCCCAAAAGGACGCCGGCTGCGTTTGTTTTTGTAGCAGTCAATAATTCCTTGAATAAAAAGCGGCTAAAACCATACTCGGCACATGAAATTAGCCCTCATCCTCTGTACCGCAACCCTGTTTTTAAATGGATGTATGTCGCCACCGGAAAACGCGATGCGTTCCAGTTGGGGCACACAGGGATCTCGGTACGACGCAGATTCACTTCAATCCGATCTGGAAAGCAGCCTCAGCGATTTGGAAGACGCAATGCACGAGGAAAGCGAAAGGGATTAACCACGCGACATAGGCCAGCCCCAGTCAATTCTCAACGATTAATTTAAGGCCGTAACGCGCATTCTCTCGAGCCGCCTTCTTTTGAGCAATCACCAGCGAGCGTCTCGCCACTTCAACGAAGTCAGGCTCAGTTTGCTTTTTGGTTTTTGACTTTTCTTTTTGCTTTCTCATAGAGACCTGGAGCAATGACTTCCTCGATACCAGACCACCACCGAGTGACTACCTTCGGAGGAATTGTCGCAGCCGAGAACAGTACAGCCTCATCAGCCAACGGCAAATATAACGTAAAAAATTAGACAAGCTAGGCAGAAACCGCCTACGCAACACATCCTCGGGTACATCGTGACCGCCCTTTCTCACACGCTGCCGAACACGCTGATAACTCAGCTTTATGGACGGCAACCACAAATAACAAATTCGCACTGAATACCCCATGTCAGCAGCCCATTTTAGCAACCGCACATACGAGCGGCCGCTTAGCGTACTTTCAAACGCGAAAGATGAACCTGATTCAACTATCTCTTTCCATCGAGTTAACAACAATCGTCCCGACCGCACCGTCATCGATTCAGGTCTCAATGGCGAAAGTCCAAGCGCAAGTAAATCAGCGTTAAGAAACTCCAACACGTTGACCCTGGGAAGAAACTCCTTAGCGAACGATGTTTTACCCGCCCCGTTTGGGCCTCCGATCACGTAAACCACCATTTGATCCTCTCCCAACATTTACAATTCCCGCCTCGTATCGCTACCTCAAAAAATAACCTCTTTGCTTTTCGCTGATGGGCATATTGAGGCGTTCCATGACCAGCATCATGTCCTCCCAGACTAGTCGCTTCACGGCCCAGGACTGATTCCGTAACACATAGGACGGGTGAAACGTCGGCATTACCGGCACGCCCCGGTAAGACTGCCACTTGCCGCGCAACCGGGTAATCCCGGTTGGCATTGTGCCGAGCAGCCCTTCAACTGCCGTGCCACCCACCGCAACGATCACTTTCGGTTGGATGATCTCGATCTGACGCTTCACCCACGGGAAACAGGTCGCCATCTCGTCCGGACGCGGTTTGCGGTTGCCGGAGATTCGACCCGGTGTATCCGGGCGACACTTAAGGATGTTGGCAATGTAAACGGTGTCGCGATCAAGGCCGGTGGCTTGGATGATCTTCGTCAATAACTGCCCGGCCGCTCCGACGAACGGTTCCCCCTCGCGATCTTCATCCTGCCCCGGCGCTTCACCAATTAACATGAGGTCCGCCTCCACGGTTCCCACGCCGACGACCACCTGCGTCCGCGATGCGACCAGTGCCTCGCACTTCGTACAGGCCAAGGCCTCTTCGCGTAGCTGATCCATGGCGGTCTTTTTCTCTCCCGCACTCCGCTTGGGGAGGTCGTGTACATCCGGTTCATCACTCCGGCTTGGCGGTATTGCCACGGGCGCCTGCGCTTGGCCAAGTGCTTGGCCTGTGGCCGGGGCACTCGCCCGGGCTGGCTGGGCCGACGCCCTAAGCCATTCCGGGGAGGCATCGACGTGGCGCACACCACGCTGTTTAAGCGATTCCAGATGG
>JAPPPH010000320.1:3610-4554 GCA_028817635.1 Verrucomicrobiales bacterium
TAATCTGAGGTTTCATCACTCTGGTTTGCCGGTATTGCCACGGGCTCCTGCGCTTGGCCAAGAGCTTGGCCAACTGGCGACGAAACGATCCGTTCCGGCGGCTGAGCCAACGCCTTGAGCCGTTCCGGCGAGGCATCAACATGGCGTACCCCACGCTGTTTGAGCGATTGCAGGTGGCCAATCGTGGCATCAAGCAGTTGGTAATATGCCCCGGACATCCGGCGGAGACTAGGTCATCACCCAGACAAAGCACAGGCCAAGTTATTCACTTGGCCCGGCTACGGTCAGTAAAGTTGGTCGATCGAGCGTCCGATTAATTGTTGCCGGCCGCCGCACGCGCCTTGAGGGCGGCCACGGCTTGAACCCAGCGATCATAAAACGACGCGATCCCGGCGGTCTCTGCATCGCCTTCGTGAAAGAGGAATGCGTACCGGAAGGAGAGCTTTTCCCCCTTCTTTATGGTCATATCGCCAACCCCCTTCTTCTTGCCCTCAAAGTTGTGAATGCCAAACGGGTTGGCCGCAACCAGCCCGTAATCCCGGGCGTGCCACCACGTCGGGTGACGCGGGTTATCCGGATGATCAAAGATCGCCACGCCCACGGTGTGTCCGTCGATTTCACCCCAGTAATCCACCCATTTGGCGCGTTTACCCCAGAGCGCCTTGTCTTTGTGACCGGCACTGTTCACCGCCTTGCCGTTGGCGGTGGTCACGCCCCGCCCGTTGGAGAGGCGCAGGTTGGGATGTGTGCGAATGCCCATCGTGCCCTCCTTGGTGTCGCCAAACTTCACGTCACCCTCAGAGGCATGGATGGTTACGTTGTACGAGACCAGCACTCCTTTTTGTGTCTTAAAAAAGCCTATGGAAGTCTGGTCTGTGCAGATCGTCTTGCCGTCCGGCCCGTTCCAGTTGTTCTTGGTCACAATCGAGCCACGCCGCCCGCCT
>JAPPPH010000327.1:0-3482 GCA_028817635.1 Verrucomicrobiales bacterium
GTGGTCGAGCACGCGGTCCGCCTTGTTTTGGGAGGCATCCCCGCGGAGGTACTCGGCCACGCGATGGCCGGAGGTGGCGCCGGAGGTTTCGGATTCCTGCTGGCGCGCCTGCTCGACGATGTTGAGGAACAGGCTCTCGAGATTCTGGGTGGGGTTGTCCACGCGCACCTCCTGCGACTGGGTGTCCTCGCGGATGAGTTTCAACACCTGGTCCATCGTCTCGCGGGAGAGGGAGGGGGAGGTGATGCGGGTGGCGTCCCTGTCGGAAAGCAGCTCCTTCATCGTGCCTATGGCCTGCACGCGGCCGCCGTAAAGGATCATTGCCCGGTCGCAGACATCCTCCACGTCGGCCAGCAGGTGACTGGAGAGGATCACCGTCTTGCCGCGCTCGGCGAGCGTGAGGATCAAATCCTTAATCTCGCGGCAGCCGATCGGATCGAGGCCGGACGTCGGCTCGTCGAGGACGACGAGGTCGGGATCGTTGATCAACGCCTGGGCCAGGCCGATGCGGCGCTGCATGCCCTTTGAAAACTCACCAACATGACGTCGGCGCGCATTCTCGAGCCCGACCATCTGGATCAACTGCTCTGCGCGGTCGCGGCGCTCCTTGGACTCAATGTGAAAGAGGCTCCCGAAAAAATCGACGGTCTCCTCGGAATTCAGGTAGCGGTAAAGGTACGACTCCTCCGGCAGGTAGCCGATGCGCGACTTGGTCTGCACGTGGCGTGGCGAGTGGCTGAACACGCTGATCCGTCCGCTCGAGGGATACAGCAACCCCAGCAGCATTTTCACGGTTGTGGACTTGCCGGAACCGTTCGGGCCAAGCAGTCCGAAAACCTCGCCGCGCTTGACGTCGAAATCGATCCCGTCCACGGCTCGGGCTTTCGGACGGCCCCAAAAGTCCTTAAACACCTTGGTGAGGCCCTGTGCGGAAATGACCGTTTCAGTTGAACTCATTGTTGTTGCTCCATCGCTTGGCCAAGCGGACGCGCACTAGGCGGCCTGCGGCTCGGTGTCGGCGGCGGGTTCGGCAGCGGCCTTGCCGGCATTCGGGTCGAACGCCTCAAGCTCCTCGCCCTGACGAACCAACCGCGCGCTGTTGAACACCACGATCAGCGAACCGGCGTTGTGAAGGATGGCCGCCACAATCGGGTTAATCACCCCGTAGCTGGCACCGATCATGCCGCCGATAATGAAGAGGATGCCGAAGAGAAAGTTCTGGTTGATCACCGCGCGGGTCTGGCGCGAGAGCCGGACGAGGAACGGCAGGCGGCGCAGGTCGCTGTTCATCAGCGCGATGGTGGCACTCTGGATGGCCACCTCACTGCCGGCCGCGCCCATGGCCACGCCCATGTCGCCCGCAGCCAGCGCCGGGGCATCGTTGACTCCGTCGCCAATCACCGCCACGCGGTAGCCGCGACTCTTGAGGTCGCTGACGTAGTCGACCTTGTTTTGCGGCAGACACTCGGCGACGACCTCGGCACAGCCAATCTCGGCGGCCACGCGGGCAGCCACCGGTTGGCGGTCGCCGGACACCATGGCCACGCGCTGCACGCCGGAGTCGAGCAAGTCGGCGAGCGCTTCCTTGGCCTCGGTGCGGGTGGCGTCCTGCAGGCCGATCCAGCCGATGCAGGCGTCGTCACGGGCCACGAACAAAAGGCTGTAGCCCTCGGTTTCCTTGAGGTCCACCTTGGCTTCAAAATCATCCGGCACGCCGTTGTCGCGCAGCCACTGCGCGCGACCGATCACGATGCTGGCACCGTCCACCTTGGCCTGCACACCCTTGCCGGCGGTTTCCTTGAAATCAGCCGGGTCTGCGAGATTCAGGCCGGCCTCGGCGGCGAGGTTGGCCAGAGCCTTGGCCGTGGGGTGGTTACTGAATTTCTCCGCGGTGGCGGCCACCTTGAGCAGCTCGGCCGGCTTGATGTCGCCCTGTGGCGCGAGTCGGCTGACCGCCAGTTCGCCGGTGGTCAAAGTACCGGTCTTGTCGAAGACAAAGGCGTTGATGCGTGCGGCGATCTCGATGTCGCCGACGTTCTTGATGAGCACACCCAGTCGCGCGGCGGAGGCCAGCGCAGCAACCATCGCGGTGGGGGAAGCGAGAATGAACGCGCACGGGCAGGAGATCACCAGCACGGAGACTACCCGCTCGATGTCATGCGTGAAAAACCAGACGATGGCGGCGATTACCAGCACAAGCGGCGTGTAGTAGCCCATGTATTGGTCGATGATCCGCATGATCGGCAGCTTGGTTTGTTCGGCGGAAAGGATCAGATCACGCACGCGGCCGAAGGTGGTGTCCTCGCCGGCGCTGGTTACCTCGACCTCGAGCACGCCGTTCAGGTTGATCGTGCCGGCGAACACCTCGTCGCCGGTGCTCTTGTCGACAGGGAGGGATTCACCGGTGATGTTGGCCTGGTTGATCGAGCCCTGGCCGCTGACGATCTTGCCATCGGCAGCGACGTTGTCGCCGGGGCGGATGCGGATCACGTCACCGATCTTCAACTCGGATGCGGCGACCTCCTCCTCGTCGTTGCCGACGATGCGGCGCGCCTTGGTGGGTGTGAGCTTGACAAGTGAGGCGATCGAGGCGCGTGCACCGGCGGCGGTGCGGGTCTCGATTAGTTCACCGAGCAGCATGAAAAACGCGACCACACCGGCTGTCTGGTAGCCGCCAAGTTGGGATTCGCCGGAGGCGATCGCCGCGAGAAACGCGATGGCCACCAGCTCGTTGATGGTCAGCATGCCCCGCCGGATGTCCTTGACGGCTAGGCGGAGGATCGGGAAACCGAGGATCATGGCACCGACAAAGGCGCTAATACCGGCGACCTGGTTGTCCGTGCCGGCGAACCACTCCATGAAGAAGGAGTTGGCGATGAACACCACACCGGCGACCATGGTGGTCAACCGGAAGTTCGTGTGCTCGTGGTCGTGACCGCAATCATGATCATGGTCGTGGTCATGATCGTGATGGTGTTTCTGGATTTCCTTGCGGTTTAAGAGGGATGAAACTTGCATGTTGAGTCAGGGTTACAGCGCTTGGTTTGGCGGATCAGGGGACTTCCCCTTCCTTTAGTTTTTTCTTGGCCGGAGTGCGGTTCAGCCAGATGCGAGGCTGGCGGCCGGAGAGGTAAAATACATCGACAGCGTTGGTCAGCACCCGCTGCATGGTCTCGGTGATCAGACGGTGCTGAAACAACTCGGGGTTACTCTCGTAGAACGGCCGCTGGTTTGCGAACGACTTGGCCTCGGCTTCCACGGAGGTTAGAAGGCGATTGGCCGTGGTCCTGCCACCGCCGAGGATCACCTTGGCCTGTCCCTCAGCGAGGGCGATGGTGCCCTTGGCTTCACCCTCGGCGTCCTTGATTCTCTTGACCTTGGCCAAATCCGCTGCGCTGAACGCCTCATAGGCCGGCCGAACCCCTACCGGCACATCGGCTACGACGGTCAGGGAGGTGACTTTGATCTCAAGCTCATGCGCT
>JAPPPH010000327.1:3492-4142 GCA_028817635.1 Verrucomicrobiales bacterium
GTGATGGCATCCTCAATTTTGTCTGTTTTGGTTTTAACGTCGATCGCACTGTGGCTGGCGGCGGCATGGTACACAGCGTTGTCCAGTGCCGATTGGAGAAAATCGGTGACTTTGTCGAATTTGAACTCGTAGTTTTCGATGGCCGCCTTGGAAAGGCTGAAGTTCATAGTCGCCTTGATATGGATTGTGTTGCCATCACCGGTGAGGGCGTAGCCGTCATAGTCCGGTGAGAACGAAAAGCTGTCCTGCGGCTCATCCTCCTCGGCTGTGATCCAGCCTACGTCAGACACGATGTCTCTTTCCTGCTTGATCTCGATCCTTACGATTTCGTCGATCGGGTAGGGCCAGGCAAAACGAAGCCCGGGCTCGAGGATATCCTTGTAAACTCCAAACCGGAGCAGCAGAGCGTACTCGTTTTCATTGACCTTTGTGATGCCGGATCCGACAAAGGCCACGGCCAAGATCACCATGAAGACGCGGATGACCTTGAAACTGCTCTGGAGCGCCTCGGCCAGCGCGCGTGAACGGGCATCCTCGATGACCTGAGTCTGGCTGTGATCGTGGTCATGATGCCCTTCCGTTGGTGGATCGCCACCTTGCGGTTGTTTTTCCTCGTCGCTCATTGGTTTATTCCTTGGCGTTCTTTTCGG
>JAPPPH010000327.1:4152-4544 GCA_028817635.1 Verrucomicrobiales bacterium
GAGGTGTGTTCGGGTCGAGAATCAGCGTGGTATTTTCCTTTAGCGAGCCTTCCATTGCGTTGAGGTTAAAGAGGAAGTTGGCCAACTCGGGGTTCTTTTCAAACTCCTTGAAATACTGGGCCGAGGCTGCCTCGGCTTCGCCGCGCAGCACCTTGGCCTGGGCCTCTGCCTGGGCGAGAATCTCGTTGGCCTTAAGGTCGGCCTCCGCCTTGAGCATCTTGGCTTGGCGCTCGCCCTCAGCTTCCGTTTCCTTGATGCGTGCCTGTCGATCGGCCTTCATGCGTTCAAACACCGCGCTGGTCACACCCGCCGGCAGGCCGAGCCGTTTGATGCCCACCATCCGGATGTTGATCCCAAAGTTTCCAGTGTTAGTGCTCGCCTTGGTTTTCATC
>JAPPPH010000066.1 GCA_028817635.1 Verrucomicrobiales bacterium
GGTTGGGACAATGGTTGGCACGTGGACGCTGATCACATCAACATGGACACGGTGGACAAATATCTTTCGTGCTCGGATTTTTTCACGATCGACGTCGCCGACTTTATCGGTCAGTCGGCCGAGGGGGATGCGGTGCCTGCGTTTGTTGAGCGCCATCCGGAGTTGATTGGCAGCGTGTCGATTGAGGGTATTGACCAACCGTTTGATATTTCACGGGAGTACGTGGAGGAGGTCGCAGGGAAATATCTGTACGCGGTGCAGGCGGCTGCGAAAATTTATCGGCACATAGAGTCGAGCAAGGGCGAATTCATCGCTGAGGTATCGATGGATGAAACCGATGCGCCGCAGACGCCGCCGGAGTTGCTGATCATTCTTGCCGCGTTGGCGGATGAAGGGGTGAAGTTGCAAACCATCGCGCCAAAGTTCACCGGCCGGTTTAACAAGGGCGTCGATTACGTTGGCGACCTCGCGCAGTTTGAAAAGGAGTTTAACGACGACCTTGCGGTGATCGCCCATGCGGTGGCCAAGTATGGTCTGCCGGAAAACCTGAAACTCAGCGTCCACAGCGGCAGTGACAAATTCTCCATTTACCCGATCATCGGTGCGGCGCTACGGCGTACCGGCGCCGGGGTACACCTCAAGACTGCTGGCACGACCTGGCTGGAGGAACTTATCGGCTTGGCCGAGGCTGGAGGCGAAGGGTTGGTTTTGGCCAAAGAAATTTACGCCAAGGCACTGGAAAACGTGGATGCGTTGTGCGGCCCGTATGCTTCGGTGATCGATATCGATGCGGATCAGTTGCCGAGCACCGAGGTGGTGAACGAGTGGAGTGGTGATCAATACGCCAATGCGCTGCGCCATGTGCAGGATCATCCGGAGTTTAATCAACACTTCCGTCAACTGCTACACATCGCCTTCAAGCTCGCGGCAAAAGAAGGCACGCGATACACCGATCTGTTAAAGGCCAACGCGGAGGTCGTGGGCCGGAACGTGACGGAGAATCTGTACGATCGGCATTTCAAGCGGATTTTTGTCGCTTAAACTTGGCCAAGAGCTTGGCCAAGCGGAGCCGTTGACATTGAGTCGGCGGCGATTCATTCTCCTGTGACAACGCGACCCGGTCGCTTGGAGTTAATTTTCATGAGTCATAACACGTTCAACTCATTGCAGTCGTTCGACCTCGGTAACGGTCAGGAGGGGAAATACTATTCATTGCCGGCACTTGCTGAGGCCGGGCTGGGGGATGTTTCACGGTTGCCGGTGTGTATTCGGTTGGTGCTGGAGTCGGTGCTGCGTAATTACGATGGCCAAAAGGTGACGGAGGAAAATATTCGTCAACTGGCCGCGTGGAAACCGAATGCACAGCGCACAGAGGAAATTCCGTTCACTGTGGCGCGAATCGTCCTACAGGATTTTACCGGCGTGCCACTGTTGGTTGACTTGGCTGCGATGCGCTCTGCCGTGCAGCGCTTGGGTAAAGATCCGAAGATCATCGAGCCTCTTGTGCCTGTGGATCTTGTGGTGGACCACTCGGTGCAGGTGGACTTTGCCGGATCCGAGGATGCGATGGACAAAAATCTGGAGCTGGAGTTCAAGCGCAATCGTGAGCGTTACCAATTTCTCAAATGGGGCATGCAGGCGTTTGACACGTTCAAGGTCGTGCCGCCGGGTATCGGCATCGTGCATCAGGTCAACCTCGAGTACCTCGCGCGCGGCGTGCTCGCCAACGCAGACGGGGTCTATTATCCGGACACACTTGTCGGCACTGACTCGCACACGACGATGATCAACGGGCTGGGCATCGTCGGTTGGGGTGTGGGCGGTATCGAGGCGGAGGCCGGGATGCTTGGGCAGCCGGTTTATTTTCTGACGCCCGATGTTGTAGGTGTGCAGATGGAAGGTTCCTTGCGCGAAGGCGTGACCGCAACGGATCTTGCGTTGACTGTGACTGAGATGCTGCGCGAGGCTAAGGTGGTAGGGAAGTTCGTCGAGTTTTACGGGCAGGGCGCCAAAGACCTGCCGCTCACCGATCGTGCGACCATTGCCAACATGGCTCCCGAGTACGGGGCGACGATGGGCTTTTTCCCGATCGATGATGAAACAGTGAATTACCTTCGCGCGACGGGTCGATCGGAGGAGCACTGCACCACATACGCGAACTACTACAAGGCCCAGGGACTGTTTGGTATCCCAAACGAGGGCGACGTGGATTACTCCGTTAGTCTCAAGCTCGACTTGAGCACGATCCAGCCAAGCGTTGCCGGGCCGCGCCGTCCGCAGGATCGAATCGAGGTGCCGTCACTCGGTTCTAAATTTGAAGAGTTGTTTTCCGCGCCCGTGGCTGATGGCGGATTCGGCCGTGAAGCCGGCGACTTGGCTACAGTGAAGGCTGACGTGGCAACCGACGGCGGGTCGGCCCCGCTTGGTCACGGGGATGTGGTCATCGCGGCGATCACAAGTTGCACGAACACCTCCAACCCAAGCGTGATGTTGGCCGCCGGATTACTGGCGAAAAAAGCGGTGGAGAAGGGTTTGAAGGTTTCTCCGTTGGTGAAGGCGTCGCTTGGCCCCGGCTCGCGGGTGGTGAGTGATTATTTGGAGAAAACCGGCCTACAGCCGTATCTCGACCAGCTTGGTTTTAACTTAGTGGGCTATGGGTGTACGACTTGTATCGGTAACTCCGGGCCGCTCGATGCCGAGGTGGAAAAAGCGATTCTCGACAACAATCTGGTCGCCGCCTCGGTGTTGTCCGGCAACCGAAACTTTGAGGCGCGTGTGCATCAAAACGTGAGGGGCAACTTCCTGATGTCGCCTCCGTTGGTGGTGGCGTTTGCCTTGGTTGGTCGTGTGAATATCGACCTGACCAATGAGCCGCTTGGCCAAGCGGAGGATGGTTCTGATGTTTTCCTTCGCGACCTTTGGCCAAGTTTGGGCGAGGTGCGTGACCTGATGCAGTCGTCGCTGAAGCCGGAAGTGTTTCGCGAATTATACAGCAACTTCACCGATCAAAATCCGAAGTGGAACGAGATTCCGTCCAGCGTGGGGCACGCCTACGAGTGGGACGAAGCCAGCACGTACATTCAGGAGCCGCCATTTTTTGAAGACTTTGGGATGGAGGCGGGGGCGATCACGGAGATCACCGGCGCGAGGCCGCTTGGCGTGTTTGGGGATTCTGTGACGACGGATCACATTTCTCCGGCAGGCGCGATCAAGCAGGATTCACCGGCGGGACGCTATCTGGTTGATAACAGTGTCGAGTTCAAGGATTTCAACAGCTACGGCTCTCGTCGGGGCAATGATCGAGTGATGACCCGCGGTACGTTCGCAAATGTCCGTATCAAAAATCTGATGGTGCCCGGCACTGAAGGAGGCGTGACCAGGCATCAGCCAAGCGGCGAGCAAATGGACATCTATGATGCGGCGATCCGTTATCGTGAAGAGGGGACATCATTGGTGGTTGTTGGTGGAAAGGAATACGGCACGGGGAGTTCCCGTGACTGGGCGGCGAAGGGCACGCGCTTGCTCGGCGTCCGTGCGGTGGTGTGCGAGAGCTTCGAGCGGATTCATCGATCCAACCTGATCGGCATGGGGGTGTTGCCACTGCAATTCAAGGAAGGCGACGGCGTGGAGAGTCTTGGATTGAACGGAAGCGAAACATACGACGTGATTGGATTGAATGACGAGTTGAAGGCACAACAGGAGCTGACCCTGAGGATCACACGCGCGGATGGCAATAGCTCGGAATTGTCGGTGCTATGCCGGGTCGATACGGACATCGAGGTGGAATACTACCGGCACGGGGGGATCCTGACCTACGTTCTCCGGCAATTGGCTGCGAAGGGTTGATGGCAAGATTACCCCGAATTTGCTTGCCTTTTGTGTTGCCCAGCGAATGATTCCCGCCCTGTTTAATTATGAGTGAATCGAACGAAACAGACATTTTGATGAACGGCGAACAGTGGTTTGCTAAAAACTGGGGTATGTTGCTCAACATTACTTTGGTGATACTTGTGGTCGTTGTGGGGGTGAACTGGGTGAGGAGCAGCAAGTCCGCATCCTCGAGTGCGGCGGAATCGGCTCTGATAAATGCGCTTTCATCTGATAGCACGAACCAGACTAAAGTTGCGTTGCTACTGCATGGGGTGCATACCCAGTACAAGGGTGAACCGGTTGCCGAACGGGCGTTAATCTTGAGCGCAAATACTTCGCTTGAGGCCGGGGATTATCAGAATGCCCAAACACGATTTGCCGCCTATTTGTCTGAGTATGCTGACGGTGGGAATTGGATTGATGAGGCCAGACTTGGCCAAGCGGTTTCTCAGGAAGCCCAGGGTAAATCCGGTGAGGCACAAACGGAATATCAGAAGTTGACCAACAACCATAATGCCGTCATCAAGGCGCGCGCCGTAGCGCTATTGGAGGCAGCGAAAACAGAACTCGCTCCATTGCCTTCACGCCCGGAACCGGTAGTGGAACCGCAAACACCATCTGGGGATGCGACCGTTCCTGAGCCCCCAACCCCGGAAGT
>JAPPPH010000309.1 GCA_028817635.1 Verrucomicrobiales bacterium
AAATTTCCTTTTGACCATTGTAGGCTGCACGGTAAAGCGGCGTGCGGCCGAGGTTGTCCTTGCAGTTGACATTGGAGCCGGCCTTCAGGTGCTGCTTGACGGCCTCAAGATTTCCGTTGGCAGCATCGTCGGAGAGCGCACCCAGTTTGACCGCGGATTGAGCGCCGTGCTTGCGGAGCACCTCCACGGCGTCGGCGTCGGCCAGTTCCAACGGTGTCAGTCCGGCCTTGTTCTTGGTGTTCACGGCGGCTCCGTTGGCGATCAGCACCTCGATCGCGGCACCGTGGCCGCCTCGCGCTGCACGGTGAAGGGCGGTCATGCCCTCGGCGTCCGGTTCGTCGACCTTGGCTTTATTAGCGAGAAGTAGTGCGACGATCTCGGCGCTGCCTTTTGAGGCGGCAAAATGAAGAGGAGTGTCGCCGTCATCGTTCTTCGCGTTCACATTGGCGCCGACTCCAACGAGGGCCTGAGCGCCGATCAGTTTTCCGGAGCGGGCGGAGTAGTGCAGGGGAGTGGCGTTCCACTGGTTGCGGAGGTCGATATCCGTGCCGGCGGCGTGATGCTGCAGGATCGTCTCAATATCCCCCTTGTAGGCGGCCTGATGGATGGAGGCCGAGGGTGCCTCGACTTTTTCTTTAGGCGGTTCGACTGGTGTTGGGGTTGAGCTGCAACCGGCAGCCACGAGGCAGCCGGCGGTCAAAAACAGCAGAATCTTGTTCGTCATAATGCGGGCGAAGCGTATGACCGCGGTGCACTTGGTTCAACCCTGATTTGCCCAAGTCAAGCGCTTGGCCAAGCGATTCTTGCTTGTTTCTTAGAGGGGCTGCGGGTAGCAAGGGCGCGACTGCAAGCCAAGCGCTTGGCTTGCCGAGGGGAAACCATGCAACTCGACGATCAACAAAAGAAAATCGTGGCCGGTTGGATTGAGGAAGGTCTCGATCTTTCGGCGATTCAAGCCCGTCTCGAATCGGAATTGGACATCAGTATGACTTACATGGATGTGAGGTTCCTGGTGGGCGACCTGGAGTTGATGCCCAAGGACGAGGAGGAACCCGCGGAGGAGGACGACGACGAAGTAGAGGAAGAGCCGGTTGGGGCCATGCCCGGCGGGCCGACGCCGGAGGATCCCTTTCCTGCCCCGGAGGATCCCATGGCGGATGCGCCAACTCCCGCTCAGGACGGAGCGCCGAGTGATGAGATGCCCGAACCGGGTAGCGGTGGGGATGTGTCTATCAGTGTTTCTCCGGTGACCAAGCCGGGGATGATGGCGAGTGGTTCGGTGACGTTCTCCGATGGGGTGACCTGCGACTGGTATTTGGACCAATTCGGTCGCCCGGGTTTGGTGCCTCCGGCTGAGGGTTATCGTCCGCCGGACGCCGACATGCCGGTATTTGGGCAGAAATTACAGGAAGCGCTGCAGGGCGGTTACTAGGGTGCAGCCCTATTTTTTGGATTTTTTGTGGGCCTTCTCCTCGGCCTTGGCTGCCTTCTTTTCCTTCTTCTTTTTCTTGGCGATGAGCTTCTTGAGTTTGCGCCAGTTTTCCTCGGCGGTGATGTAGCCGACGCATTTCTTTGAGCCGCAGCGGCACTCGTGTTCTTCGTAGCACTCGAGGTCGAATCCGTAGTTATAGCTTAACTCCTCGCCCTTTTTGATTTTTCGGGTGGAGAGCAGCCAGATGCGATTTTTGATGACGTCCGGTTCGCAGTTGGGATCGCAGGAGTGATTGATGAAGCGGGCTGTATTTTCCGGGACGTTGCCGTCAAGGTCGTATCGCTTGTTGAGTTCGAACACGTACACCGCCCCGTCGGTGAGGCTGCCCTGATTTTTTTCGATCAACGCGATGCTGCGCTTTTCCGATTCCTTCTTGGTGATTTTTTCACCGATGTACTCGATCACCTTTTTCCCCTTCGGGATATCGGTTCGGGCGAACACGCCGGTGCCGTGGATCTCGGATTCTTGAACGTCGATATATTTGCTCGTCGTTGGCTCCCTGCTCATGCGGCGCGGAGTGTATGAGTCAAACTCACGGAGGCGAAGTTTTTTTAAGTGCCGTATTCGGCTTGGCCAGGCGGGTTAATTCCCGGTTTTCTCTTTTTTCTTTTTAGCCTGCTCCTTGACGTACTTGAGATAGAAGTCGTTGATGTCCTTTGGCCACTTGAACGTCGGTGTGTTGAGCGGGTCGAAGCCCTTCAGGTGTGCCCGGGAAGCCCGTTGCGACGGGCGTTTGTAGCGCCAATCGGTTTCGCCGAATATTTCCTTCACCAGCTTGGCCAAGGGCGGATCGTAGGCCTTGAGTTCTTCGCGATTGTCCACATGATTGTGGTCGTGATCCGGTGGGCGGTTGGTGTTGAACCAGCTCTGGACGCCTTCCGCCCAGTATTCGTAGTGGTTGTTCGAGGCGTATTTGCCCTTCCACAACCCCTTGGCCATGGCAGCGTCGTAGGTTTTCTCAAGGCGTTCGTCGAATGTGGGATCGACATCAAAAATGCCGTTGAGATGAATCGCGTGAGCGAACTCGTGGATCAGGATGTTTTCCGTGTTGTAGGGGTCGCCGGGGTAGCAGAGCAGGTTTTCCTCGGCGCAACTGATCACCGGGTCGTCCCGGTCGGAGCCGAATCCGCGCGCCCGGCGATCCCAAAACTTGGCCGGCTCGAAGTGGGCGTACTCGGGGATCTGCGTGGTGAACTCGTTATGCCCCATGACAACGAGGCGGCAGTTGCGTTTGATCATGTTGTCGAGGATATCCTTCCGGTGGCCGATCATTTTCTCGACGAGATGCGCCGCCTCCTTCAGTGCGAAGTCGGTAACGTTTTCGGATGAAACCACCGGCAGCCCTTTCACGGTTGTGCTTTTTTTGTAAAAATCTGGCAGCTTCAGATATTCCGGCACGCCTTGTTTGATTGGGTAGGCTTCACTGGTTTGTTTTTTTGGCTTGGGCCGGCTGCGATATTTTTTGTAGAGCCGTGTGTGGCGGCTGGAGAGGTCCACTTTTTCACCGGCGATCCACATTTGTTTGACCTGCGTGGTGATCTCGAGGATGTCACCGTTGGAAACGAACAATGTCGCCTCCTTGCCCGGTTGAATGGAACCCAGTCGATCCGCCACACCCAGCGCCTCGGCGGCGAACAGGCTCAGGCCCTTGTGGGCAACGTCTGTTGGCAGCCCGTGCGTCGCGCTTTGGGCTGCAGCGTAGGGGACGTTGCGGGCGTTGGAGGCGGCGAACCGTGTCAACCCTTCGCTAAAAATCACCTTCACGCCGGCCTTGTGCAGGATGCCTGCTGCGCGAAACTGAACGTCGTACCGGTCAAAATCCCGAGGGGGCAGGGTGAACGTGTGCTCGTAAATCACGGGAATCTTGTGCTTGGCCAAGCGATCCGCCACTCGCCAGGCATCGCGTCCCCCGGCGAGGATCATTCGCCAGCCGCGCTTGGTCGACCACTCGATGGCAGACTCGATCTGCGTCTGCGAGTTGGCATGAATCATCAGTGGTTTCTCGCCTCGAACCCACGGTGTCATTGCGTTCCAGGCGGGCACACCCTTGTGACCGGGCTCGGACTGGGATTTGACGAATGCCCGGGCCTGTTCGAAAAACTCGTCGATTTCCTTCAGTCGCTTGTCTCGTTCGTCGGCCTGTTTTTTGGCGTCGTCCGCACCGGGATTGATCGTCATTCGGGGCCAGAAAACGTGGAGAGCCACCGGCGATTTACGGAGCATGTTTTCATAGCCCCAACCGACCGTGGAAAGCAGCCCGGATTGACCGGAGACGGTGCCACCCTGCGGCGTCGGCAGGAAGTGGGTAATCCCGTTGGCCCGGGCGACCGGGATCAGTTCCGAGTCCGGATTAATCGCGAGCCACGATTTCACCTCCGGTGTGTAGGTGCCGACTTCGCTGGTATCGATTGTGGCACGGACTGCCGCGATTTCCATCAGGCCTAGCGCAGTGGTTGTGGCGATGATGCCGGGGAAGACGTGCTGTCCCTTGAGGTTGATCGTGTCGACCTTTTTGAACTGGGGCATTTTCTCCGCCGGGCCGACGGCCTTGATGGTGTCGCCATCCAAAAGGACGAAACCGGGCGAGTGTGTTGGGCCGGACACGGTGTGCACAACAGCGTTGGTCAGCAGGGTGCGCTTGGCCAAGCCGCTTGGCCAAGCGGCAAACAGTGCCGCTGCCGTAAGGGTGAGGACGGGGATGTGTGTGTGTTTGAAATTCATGTCTTCGTCTCCGCTTGGTTTAGTTGGTTTTGATTTTGCAGTCCTGACAATCGACGACTCCAAGGCCATGGGCGGTCTCAAGTGCGCGCCGGAAAAAGGCGGCCCGGGCCTCATCGGCTCCTCCCTTTTTGTCTTCCGACTTGTCCTCCTTGGCTTTGCCCTTGGCCTTGGCCAAGAGCTTTTCACGTTCCTTGGCCCTTGCCTCGGCCCGTTGAATGCCTTCGCCTCGCTCGAAATATCGTTTGCCGTCGATCCAAGTCTCGAGGCAGATGGCGCGTGTGCGGAGA
>JAPPPH010000417.1 GCA_028817635.1 Verrucomicrobiales bacterium
CCCTCAAGTAACGCTCTTTCTCGACCGGGGGTGGTGGGTTGGTTAGGTTTTGGGGAGGCATGGTTCAGTATCTTGATCTTTTGCGGCTGGTCCTGAATGAGGGCAAGGCCAAGGGCGACCGCACCGGCACCGGGACGATCTCCGTCTTTGGGGCGCAGGCCCGTTTCCCGGTGGGCGAATGTTTCCCTGCGCTCACCACGAAGAAGCTTCACTTTCGATCGATCATCCATGAGCTGCTTTGGTTCCTGAAGGGCGACACGAACATCAAGTACCTCAACGACAATGGCGTGACGATCTGGAATGAGTGGGCCGACGAAGACGGTGATCTCGGCCGGGTGTACGGGGCGCAGTGGTGCGACTGGAAACGGCCCGACGGCACCTCGGTCAATCAGGTGGATCGGTTGATCAGCGAATTGAAAAACAACCCGGACAGCCGACGCCACATCATCAGCGCATGGAACGCCGGGGAGTTGGACCAAATGGCGCTCACGCCCTGCCACGCAATGGTGCAGTTTTACGTGCACGACGGTGAGTTGAGCTGCCAGCTATACCAGCGCAGCGCCGACCTCTTTCTCGGTGTGCCGTTTAACATCGCCTCGTATTCGCTGATGCTGATGATGGTGGCGCAGGTTTGCGGTTTGAAAACAGGCGAGTTCATTCACACGTTTGGCGATCTGCACCTTTACTCGAATCACCTCGACCAGGCCAAGCTGCAGCTTGCACGCGAGCCAAGGGCGCTACCCACGATGGTGATCAATCCGGAGGTGAGCGACATTTACTCGTTCCAGTACGAGGACTTCGAATTGCAAAACTACGATCCGCATCCGTCGATCAAGGCGCCGATCGCCGTGTAACCGATGCCCCCCCTGCCCTTCAAGGCCATCGCCGCGATGTCGCTCAACCGGGTGATCGGCAACGGCAACACCATCCCCTGGCATTTGCCGGAGGATTTCAAATGGTTCAAGAAGACGACAATGGGCCACGTGCTGGCGATGGGACGCAAGACGTTCGAGTCAATCGGCCGACCGTTGCCCGGGCGCGAGACGGTGGTGCTCACACGCAACCCCAACTCCGTCACCGGCGTGCAGACGCTTGATAGTCTCGAGGCGCTTGGCCAAGCGGAGGCATACCGAGATCGCACCATTTTCATCTGCGGCGGCGCGGAAATCTACGGCCAAGCGCTTGGCCAATGTTCAGACCTGTATTTGACCCGTGTGAAGCGGGAGGTCGAGGGGGATGCCTTTTTCCCTGAGTTTGAGTCGATGTTTGACGCCGGCGTTTTACTGCGTGAAACGGACGAGTTCGATATTTTTCACCATCGTCGGCTTGGCCAAGCGGTTGCAACGACAGGCGGCGATTGACTTGGACTTGGCCAATAGGTAATTTTTCCAAGCATGATTGCCGCTGGAACCCAAGCGACCCCGCTTCCGGACGCCCCCATTACGCAGAATACCGGTGTTGAACTAACGGAGATTTTCCTCTCCGTCGCACCGTTTCTCGATGGGGTTCAGCGTCAATTGGCGGAGCAGGTCGCCGCGTTCGATCCCGAAATCGCGCCGTACGCCGAGTACGCGTTGTCGCGACAGGGCAAACAACTTCGGGCGGCATTGACCGGCCTCGCGGCGAACTGTGCCGGTGGATGGAACGACGGCGTGACACGGGCGGCAGTCATCATCGAAATGGTGCACCTGGCCACGCTGGTGCACGACGATATCATGGACGAGGCCAAGGTGCGCCGCGGCCAACCCACCCTTGCCAGCAAGTGGGGCAACTCCGTCGCGGTGCTGACCGGCGACTGCCTGTTTGCCCACTCGCTCAAGCTGGCTTCTGAATTTCCCACCACGAATGTCTGCCGCGCCGTCTCCACCGCCACGCGCAACGTCTGCTCCGGCGAGATCATCCAGAACAACCGCAAGGGCGACCTGCAACTGAACGAGGCGCAGTACTTCGACCTCATCCGGATGAAAACCGGCGAGTTGTTTGCCTTGGCCTGTGAACTGGGCGGCTCCCTTGCCGGCGCCGATTCCGAAGAAACTCAGGCACTGCGCCGCTACGGCATGGCACTGGGCACGGCCTACCAGATTTATGACGACTGCGTCGACCTGTTCGGTTCGGAGGAAGTCGTCGGCAAATCGCTCGGCACCGACATCGCCGGCGGCAAGGCCACTCTCCCGATCCTGTTGCTGCAGCAGCAAGCCGGCCCCGGAATGGCCGATAAACTCCAGCAGATGGTCGCGCAGTGGGACGAGAATCAATTGAACATTTTGCGGGGCTGGTTGTCGGAATTCAGTACTCTGGAGCAGTCCCAGTCCAAGCTGGAGGCGTACCTCGCCGAGGCGCGTGAGTCACTCGAGGCCGTGGAGGCATCTGCCCACCGCGATGTCTTGGCCACGTTGACCCGCTTTTTGGCGCAACAATCCGCGCGACTGGGTGTTTCCTGAAGTACCGGGATACCCAAATGCTGGAAACCCTTTCCACCGTAACCCCGGCAAAAAGTGGCGAAGCCATGCCGGAATGGAATGAGAAGGAAATCGTCGGCCGCGCCCAACAAGGCGACATGGAGGCCTGCGATGCCCTGATCCGGCAGTATCAGGAACGCATCTACGCCACCATCTACCACATGACCTCGAACCACGAGGACGCTGCGGACCTGGCCCAAATCACCTTCATCAAGGCCATCCGCAAGATCGATAAATTCAAAGGGCAATCCTCGTTTTTCACCTGGCTTTACCGGATCGCGGTCAACAACACCATCAACCACATTCGCTCCAAGCGTAAACGAGTCATTCTCAGCATCAACCAGATGGACGAGGAATACGACCGAGGCGAGGAACTGCTCGGGCTGGTCTCCAAGGATACCCCCCAGCGGGAGATCGACCGGCACGAACTGCAGGGTATGTTGAACGCCGCCATGCAGAAATTGTCTCCAAACCATAGGCTGGTCGTCACGCTGCACGACGTGCAGGGCCTGCCGCACGAACAGATCGGCGAGATCATGGACTGCAACACCAACACCGTCCGCACACGACTGCACTACGCCCGCAAACAATTGCAGGCGCACCTTTCAGACTATTTGAAACAGTGAAGGATTCCGACTCCAACAAAACCGAGCCGATTCAGGAACTGCTCGCATCGAAGCAAAAGGAAAAACCGGGCACCGAGTTTTTTGAAAACTTCTCCGACCAGATACTGACGCGACTGGAGGAGCCGGCCCCCAAACCAACCCTCCGGGAGCGACTGAGCGAAAACGTGGATCCGTTCCGGGCGGCGGCGGCGTTGTTCGCCGTGGCCGTGGGCTGCGCCCTTATCATCGGCTTGGACGAAGGCTCAACCATCGCCGAGACCGAGCCGGTTCCGCTTGGCCAAGCGGAACAGGAAATGATGGCAGACGTGCCAACCCCGCCCCCAACGCCTTCTCCGCTTGGCCAAGCGCAGGGCACACTGGCCGGGGTCGGCCTGCCACCAAAGGCCAAGCCTCAACCCCCAAGAATTCTCATGGAACCCGGTGTCGGGCTGAACAGCCGCACCGTGAAAGGAAGCCCCCTCCTGAACCCCTCCTCCTCAAACAAGGTTCATTCGCCGAAGTAATCCGCCAGTCAGGCGGTGGCGCGGAATCAAAACCGGGTAAAGACCAAAACGTCTCTATTCATATAAATGTGAAGACGATCCTCCTTTAAAGTCGCCCGTACGTTGTTGCCGGTCAAAATCAATCTTGAAGGACGCAGACCGGCTAATAATCTCAATTCCGCGCTAAACTTCTCTTTAATCCCATCGATATTTAATTCATACAGGCTACCTGACCCATCCCAACTACCTTTAGCCGATTCCAATTGTGGTCGGAATGATTCCCCCCTACTCCGAGCGAAAGTGGAAACACTCGACGTTAACCTCTCTATATAATCTGGATCTTTCGTATTCGCCCAATCGATCACTTTTCTCGTTCTCTCCATCCGCGCTTTTGCCCTGTTCGCCTTATTTTCCTCATCGTTCCCGTCTTCGCCATAAGTCTCATTATAACCGACCGGTTGACTGTAATTCCCATTGTCCCAGTCCTCTTCCTCCTCGATTTCTCCGTCGTCCAACGCCTTTTGATATTGTGCATCCAACAGCTTCAAAACTTGGTTGTATTCAGCACTTTCAGAGTGGCCAAAAAACTGAATCACATTTTCTTTTTTCTCCCCGTCCTCATTTTTCTCTCCAATCCACGCCCTTGCCCACAGTCCATCAAGGCGTTCCATTCGAAAATGAATTGCACGCATTTCCTGCGCTGTACTGACGTTGACATAATTTTTTCTGGTCTCACGTAACGACACATTTTTTGCGAACTTCCATCGACCTACGATTCGCTCCTTACCGTATAATTCTGATTTGCCTGTTTTAAGAAATTTTCGAAAATCATCGATAAATGCCAATAGTTGTTTTTCTTCTTTTGAGTTTCGTTCTATCGACACGAGTTCATCGTATCTGTAGTTAATAATAGAAACTAAATCAC
>JAPPPH010000192.1 GCA_028817635.1 Verrucomicrobiales bacterium
GGTTGCCGCCGTAGGGCTCACCGAGGCGGAGGCGAAAGAGAAGGGACACGAAGTCTCGGTGGGGGCATTTCCGTTTCAGGCCAACGGCAGGGCGGTGGCCGGGGCGCACGCGGACGGCTTGGCCAAGGTCATCGCCGACAAGGAAACCGACCGCGTGCTGGGCGCGCAGATCCTCTCCGCCAACGCCTCAGAACTAATCGCTGAGGCGGTGCTATTGATGGAGTTTGACGGCAGTGCGGAGGACTTGGCACGGACGATCCACGCGCATCCGACGATGTCGGAAGGACTGCGCGAGGCGGCTCACATGGCCATGGGCGAGCCGCTGCATATTTAGCGCTTGGCCACGCGGGCGCAAAAAAAGCGCCGATGTATGTGGCTCGGCGCTTTCGTATTTTCCGGTATGGAAATTATTTCTCAGCGGGAGCCGGCGCAGGGGCGGGGGCTGCCGGGATGGAGGTTCCCTCGGCCGCCGGCGGCTGCTTCGCCTTGTATTCCTCCGGCATGTCCTTGTTGAGTTCAACAAGCACCACGTCGGACAGATCATTTTTTCCCACCGTATAAATGACGTTGGCTGTGATTCTATCGCCCAAGTTGAGCACGAGGTCGTAGCCCGCTTCCTTGGCCTTGGCGGCGACAACTTCCTTGATCTCGTCCATCCGGGCTCTGGTGAGGCGGTCGCCCATTTCCCTCATGGTACGGTCCGCATTCCGCTTGTACTCGGCGTGTTGGGTCATCGAACGGCGGTGATCCCCCTGTTTTTCTTGATACTTTTTGGCATCGGCCTCCTGCTTGGCCTTTGAGTTGGCGGGATCCCGTACGCTCTCGGCCAAGCGGATGAGTTCCTGCTCGATCTGCTTGATCTCATCGATCATGCCTTGTTCGATTTTTTGAAAATCAGCCCGGCGCTCTGCTGATTGACTCCGGGACAGCTGGGTTTTCCAATAGCCGTTAAAGACTTTCCCTATGTCAACCGTCCCAATTTTGAGTGCTTCCTGCGCTTGGCCCACCCCGGTAAAGGCGACCAACGCCAGAGCCAAAGTGGCCAACCGTAATCGTATCATGTTCGTGTGTTTTTTCATTTTTCAGTTTAAAAGGTTCGATTGTACCCGACGCCGAAGTGGAACTCTCCGCCGCCGTCGACGTAGTCGGGGTGAGTGATGGGGAAGCCGTAGTCGAGACGTAGCGGCCCGAGCATGGGTACGGTTAGGCGCAGGCCGACGCCCCAGTTGTCGGCGTACTCGCCGAGGTCGAACTCGTACGGGTCGAGGTAGGACATTCCGATGTCGTAAAATACGGCAAAGCGCAGTCTCTCGATGATTGGGATGGTGTACTCCGCAGAACCAAACCAGTAACTGCTGCCGCCGAGTGGCTCGGAGCTATCGACCATGACCGGGTTCCAAACAGTGCCATCCTCTTGGGAGAATACCGGTGTTTGGTGGGGCGTGCCATTTTGCGAAAACGGAAAATCGGATGGAGTATGCTGAACCGGGACGAATTTGTCTTTCTCAACAACTTTGCCGTCCTTGGTCACGTCCACATGATAGCCGTAGTGCTGGGCTCCATTGAACGTGCCTTTGCTGAGCTTCCATTTTTTCAGGCGCGGACCGATATCGCGGTGGTCGTAGCCCCGCATGGAATGGGTGCCACCGAGAAAGAAACGATCAAAGTAAGGCACGCGACTGCTGCCTCCGAAGCTGTCCACCACGCCAATCCGGCCGACCAGTTCCAGCACGTGGCCTCTCATCAAGCCGGGGAAGTAGTAGGATGATTCGAGTTCGAGCTGATACATTTCGGTTTCGCCGCCGAACGGCCCGCCGGCGATCTCGGCGGTAAACTGGGTGTTCTGTCCCCGGGTCGGCATCAGGCCGTGGTTCAGTGTGCTGTATGCCACGAAGGTACCGAATTTGGAGACCATCCGGTCGTGGTTCAATTCGGCGTATTCCCCTTCATCCCGGCGGGCGTCATCAAATTCCCAGTCGAACGGGTTTGTCGTGCGTGAAGTGGGGGAAACCAATCCGCCCTGGATGATGTCATGCTCCTGCAGCATGTAGGTGTAGTACGAGCGGTCGTGAATCCCCACCCGCTCGACGGTGTAATTGACCCCACCGTAGGTGTAGTCGTCCCACAGTGTTCTGGACAATCCCACACGCGCTCCGGTCCGTTTTTGTGTGAAGTAATGGCTTAGAAACCGGTTATCGCGGTGGTACAGATCGACTGCGAGACGTAGTTTTTTGTCAAAAAGAAACGGCTCCTCGAAGGTGATCATGTAATCCTCGTGCCTGCGACCAGCGGTGACCTGCAGCCTGAATTTCTGGCCGCCTCCGGTGAAGAATGGCGGGTTAAACAGGTCAAAGTTGCCCTGTGTGTAACCGACCTGAGCGTAGAGTGACATGATCGAGCCGTAGCCAAAACCCATCATGATGTTCCCGGTGCGTCCCTCGGTCACACCGATGACGAGGTTTCTTTTGTTCGGCAGTTCCTCGATCTGCTCGACCTCAGTCTCCACCCTCTCGAACAGCCCTGTGCCCTCGAGACGGCGTTTGCTCAGGTTCACGCTGACCATGTCGAACGTGTCACCCGGATATATGGCCAACTCACGACGGATGACCTTGTCCTTGGTGATCGTGTTGCCTCGAATCTCAATTCGCTCCACTTCAACCGGTTCGTTCTCCTCGATGGTGTAGTGAATATCGATCTCGCCTGTGCCGGTGTTGGGGGTGATCTCAGAATTAACATCCACATCCAAGTACCCCTTCATTTCGTACAATTCCTTGATGGCCCGGGCGTCCTCTTCGCGAAGCTCGGGAGTAAAAATGTAGCCCGGTAATAAGCGCGGCCCAACGTGATATTCAAATGTAGTCCGGCCGTTGCGAAGATCCGCATCGGAATAAACCGTATCGGTGTTCCCCTCAAAAGTAACATCGCCCACGCGGTATTTGAATCCCTCGGAAATCGTGAGGCGAATGACCATCTTGTTCCCCTTCTCGTTCCTCTCGATTACCTCGTCCACAATATCGAAGTCGATGTAGCCGAACGAGTGGTAGAATTTCTTCAGATCGTCCTTGTCCAAGTCCCACTGATCCTCCTCGAACTTGCCGCTACCGGTCAACCAGGACATCCACCAATGCCGCCTTGTCTTGATGACTTTTCGTAGTTGCCGCTGGGTGAAGATCGGCTCGTGTTTTTCACCATCCCTGATCGCCTCGAAGATGATGTCGTCGATCTTGACCCGGGGGCCGGGTTCTATCTCAAACGTGACCGAGGCCTGCCCCCGTTCAAGATCCTCTTCCGGATTAAACGTCACTCTGGCCTGATGGTAGCCGGCCTTGTTGTATTCCTTCTCGATGGCCCGGCTGTCGGATGCCAGAGCCAGCCCGTTAAGGGTGTCCCCGACGCGTGACCGGATTTTTCGCATCAGTTTGCTCCGGCGGAATTTCCTCCCGGAGTTTCCATCGAACCGAATCTCGGTCACCGTGGGTACACTGCGAAGAACGTAACGAACCACCACCCCGTCATTTTCGCGCTCGAATTTGACATTGACCGTCCGGAAGAAATTCGTGGCCATCAGGCTCTCGATATCATCATCGGTAACCAATGGGCGGAATGGTTCGCCTTTCTTGAGACGGATATGGGCAAAGATGAATTCGTCGGACGCCGCCCGTGGCCCGATATGCTGAAGTTCGATCTCCTTGACCAAATTCCGCTGGGCCACCACAGCCGGTTGCTGGCCCTTGGCCAAGGCGGGGGACAGCAGCAGGGCGACGAGAAAAACTTGGCCAAGCGCTTGGCCAAGCCAACGCAGCATCCCCGCCGGACTAGTCATCCTGCGGCATGTCTTCACGAGTGAACTTGGCTGCGTTCTCAAATCTTGTGTAACCCTTCAAAAAGGTCAGGGGAACATCCCCGGTCGGGCCATTGCGCTGCTTGGCAATGAGGAGATTCACCGGCCGCGCCTCGCTGTCGGGGTCGTCCGTGTCCTCGTCCACGCCGCCCGGCTTGTACAGCAACCCCACGAGATCGGCATCCTGCTCGATGGATCCGGATTCGCGAAGGTCTGAAAGTCGCGGCTTGCGGTTTTTGTCCTTCTCCAACTCGCGGTTGAGCTGACTGAGGACAATGACCGGCACACCGAGCGTCTTGGCCATGGCCTTGATCCCGCTGGAAATCTCAGCGATCTCCTGCTGGCGGTTCTCTCCTGCCCGCCGCGAAGTAGAATGAAGCAGTTGCAGGTAGTCAATGACAAACAGCTTGATGTCGTGCTGTTGCCACATTCGGCGAGCACGGGCACTGAGCTGCAGGATGGAGAGACCGGCCGTGTCGTCAATGTGCAGGGCGGACTTGGCCAGCCGGCTGGCAGTCTCATGGATACGCGGAAAATCTCTCGGGGTCAGCATACCCTCCTGCATTTCGTGGCTGTTGATCCGCGCAAGTGAGCTGATCATTCTCATGACAAGCGACTCGGAGGACATTTCCAGGCTGAACACCCCGACCGGCAGTTGCAGGTTCAGCGCCACATGCTCCACGATGTTCATCGCCAGCGAGGTCTTGCCCATTGATGGCCGGGCGGCCACCACGATCATCTCACCGGGGTGCAGGCCGGTGGTCATTCGGTCCAGATCTGCAAAACCGGTCTCCACCCCGGTTGTGGAGCCCTTGTTTTTAAAGAGCATCTCGATCTTGCCGACCGCGTCCTGAACATGCTCCACGATCGTCGGCATGTCGGTGATGTTGTGATCGCGGTTGATGGCCAGCACCGCCTGTTCGACCTCGCCCACCAGACGGTCGACCTCGCCGGTCTCATCATACGCATCGGCGATGGCCTTGGTGCAGGTCTGGATCATCCGCCGCAGCAGGGCCTGATCCCGGACAATCTCAAAATAATACTCGAGGTTCGCCGCCGACGGTACGCTGTCCTGCAACTCGGTGAGGTAGGCCACGCCGCCAATGTTGTCCAACTCGCCGGCGGTGCGGAGTTGGTGCGACAGGGTCAGCAGATCAATCGGGGCGTTCGCCTCATACATCGACACCATCGCGGCGTAGATCGCCTGATGCCGCAAATCGTAAAACACCGTCTCGTCCTTGACCTTCTCGATGCAGGCCGGGAGGTTTTGCCGAGTGTCGAGCAGGATGCAGCCCAGCACGCCCTGCTCGGCGGCTAGGTCGTTCGGCGGGGTGCGGCCAATCGGGACGACCGTTTGATTGTCCCGCTGGCGGGGCGTGTACTTTAGATCCTTCTCAGGAAGGGGAGATGATTCCGGCACATCAGGCACGACTCAAGAAAACCGAAAACCCACCGGCTTTGCAACGATGAGAAGTTGGCAGGTTATCGACAGGGTTATTCGCAACACCACCCGCGCTTGGCCAAGCGCTTGGCCAAGCGGACCGGGTTGTGGATATCTTCCCCTCGACCGATTCCGGTGTGGCCCTTAATTTCGCCCCGGTGCCGAAGGAGGCGAAACTCACCCCGATGATGGCCCAGTACCGGCAGTGCAAAGGCCAACTGCCGACTGGGACCATTCTGCTGTTTCGCTTGGGGGACTTTTACGAGATGTTCTTCGAGGACGCCAAGGAGGCGGCCGGCATCCTCAACGTCGCACTGACCAAGCGCGGCGACACGCCGATGTGCGGCATCCCGTACCACGCCACCGGCAGCTACATGGCCAAGCTGCTGCAGGCCGGCCGCAAGGTGGCCATCTGTGATCAGGTCGAGACAGCCAAGCCAGGGCAACTGGTCAAGCGCGAGATCACCCAGATCATCAGCCCGGGCGCACACTTCGACGAGCGCATGCTCGAGGCCGGGCGCAACAATTTTCTCATCGCCGTCGCCACCTCCGGCAGCCGGTTCGGTGTGGCGGCCGTGGACCTGACGACCGGCGACTTCAAGGTGGCCGAGCTGGAAAATGAAGCGGCAGTCGTCGCCGAGCTGGAACGGCTCAACCCCGGCGAGGTGATTTACCCGGAGGAGGCCAAGCCGCTGGCCGAGTTGATCGAGCCAAACGTCAGCGTGCTCAACGGCTACGAGGGCTGGGTGTTCGCGCTGGAGACGGCGGAGTTCACGCTGAAGGATCATTTCAAGGTGGCCGCGCTCGACGGCTTCGGGCTGAAGGGCCGGCCGGCAGCGATCGGCGCAGCCGGCGGCGCACTCCACTATGTCAGCCAACATTTGCGGCGCGACGTGACGCACTTCACCCGGCTGACATTTTATGAGGTGGCCGACTACCTCGTGCTCGATGCCGCCACGCTCAAGCATTTGGAAATCCTCGAGCCGCTCCATCGCGAGGCGGCCAAACCGGCGACGCTCTACGCCGCAATGAACCGCACCTCCACGCCGATGGGCGCCCGGCGGTTGCGCGACTGGCTGTCGCAGCCGCTCTCGGCGGTCGAACCGATCCGCCAACGGCAGGAGGCCGTGGCCCGGTTCATTCACAACGGGCCGGCGCTGGACCGGTTCCGCGAGAGCCTCAAAGAGGTGCGCGACCTCGAGCGGATGATCAGCCGCCTGAGCATCGGCTCCGGCAACGCGCGCGACCTTGTGCAGCTTCGCGGTGCACTGCTGCAACTCCCCGGCCTTCGCAGCCTGATCGCCGAGGTGCAGCAGGCGTCCGACCCGGTCGCGCCGTCCCTCAGCGAGGACGTGTTCGAGGAGGAAACTGACAATGACCTCCCGCCGCTGCTAAGCCAGTTGGGGGGGCAACTGCACGAGCTGCCGGAGGTGGCCGACCTGGTTTCGCGGGCCATCGCCGACGACCCGCCGATGGCGCTGAAGGACGGCGGCATCATCCGCGAAGGCTTCGACCCCGCGCTCGACGAACTGCGCCGGGGCGCCACCGAGGGCAAGGACTGGATCGCCAAGCTACAGCAGGAGGAGATGGAGAAGACCGGCATCACCTCGCTCAAGGTGCGGTTCAATTCCGTGTTCGGATATTTCATCGAGGTGACCCGCGCCAACCTCGACAAGGTGCCGGAGCACTACACCCGCAAGCAGACGCTGGCCAACGCCGAGCGGTTCATCACGCCGGAGTTAAAGGAGATGGAGGGCAAAATCCTCGGCTCCGAGGAGCGCAGCCAAAAGCTGGAGTACGAGCTGTTCCAGCGCGTGCGCGAGGAGATTTTAAAGTCACTGCCACAGGTGCAGGAGATCGCCTCCGCGCTGGCACAGCTCGACGTGCTGGCCGGGTTTGCCGAGGTGGCACGGCTTCACGCACACGTTTGCCCCGACATCCGGGACGAGGGCGTCCTGCAGATCGACGAGGGCCGCCACCCGGTGCTCGAGCAATCCATGACCGGCGAACCGTTCGTGCCAAACGACACGCAGCTCGACCGCGAAACCCGTCAGGTCGCCGTGATCACCGGCCCGAACATGGCCGGCAAAAGCACCTACATCCGGCAGGTCGCCCTGCTGTCGTTGCTCGCCCACACCGGCGCCTTCCTCCCGGCGCGGCAGGCGCGCGTCGATCTCGTCGACCGCATCTTCACCCGCATCGGTGCGAGCGACGACCTCTCCCGCGGCCAATCCACCTTCATGGTCGAAATGAGCGAGACGGCGAATATCCTGAACAACGCCACCGACCGCAGCCTCGTCGTACTCGACGAAGTCGGCCGCGGCACGAGCACGTTCGACGGCCTGAGCCTCGCGTGGTCCATCGTTGAGCACCTGCACAACCAGGTCGGTGCCAAGACACTGTTCGCGACGCACTACCACGAGTTGACCGAGCTGGCCGGCCGACTGCCGCGCCTCGCCAACTTCAACGTCGCTGTACGGGAGTGGAACGACCAGATCGTGTTTCTGCACAAGATCATCGAGGGCGGTGCGGACAAAAGCTACGGCATCCACGTGGCCCGTCTGGCCGGCGTGCCCGGCCCGGTGATCGAGCGGGCCAAGGCCATCCTGCGCAACCTCGAGGACACCGAGCTGTCGCCGGACGGCGGCACCCGCTACGTCTCCCGGCAATCGGCCGAGCGCGAGACGCTTCGCAACATCGAGCCATCGCCGCAGTTGGACCTCTTCGCAGGCCAATGACGGCTTGACCTGTGAGCCGCGCTTGGCCAAGCTGCGCGGCCCGCTCGGAGAGATGGCTGAGTGGTCGAAAGCGCTCCCCTGCTAAGGGAGTATAGGTTAACGCCTATCGAGGGTTCGAATCCCTCTCTCTCCGCCACTTCTTTTTTCGGTTCCCAGTTCAGCTTCCCCGGTTCCCGGTTTTCCCCTCCAGCCAAGCGCTTGGCCAAGCGCGTTGAGCTAAGAATGGGCGGGGAGCGCACGCGACTCGCGTGCGGTTTTTGGCGGCTCGCCAAAAACGAGAAACCAACGCCCGGCGAGCCGCCGGTCGTCACACGCGGGCCGCGTGTGCTCCCCTTGGCCAAGCGTTGTTTTCGCTTTGCGTGGAGGTGTTCTTCAGGCAGCTTTTCCGGGCACCTTTCTTGATATGCACCTGTTTGGGTTCCGCAATTCTTTGCCGGGGTTGATTTTGGCCGTACTCGGGTCAACCGCCGGTTTTTCCGCTGCCGCCGTGGAGTTTGACCGCGACGTGGCACCGATCCTCGTCGGACACTGCCTCGAGTGTCACAACGGCTCCGACCTAAAGGGCGAGCTAAATCTGGCCCAACTGGCTACTGCAACCAAGGGCGGCAAACACGGCCCGGCGGTGGTGGCCGGGAATCCGGGCGAGAGTCTGCTTTGGGAAAAGGTGTCCGGCGACGACATGCCGCCGGATCAGCCGCTTGGCCAAGCGGAGAAAAAGGTGCTGCACGACTGGATCGCAGCCGGGGCCAAGTGGGGCTCGACGGATACCCTCGACCCGTTTCAGTTCACCACGACCAAGCGCGGCGGGTACGACTGGTGGTCGCTCCAGCCGGTGAAGCGCCCCGACCAACCGGCGGTCTCGCAGCCGGATTGGGTCGCCAACCCGATCGATGCGTTCATCCTCGACCGGCTGGATTCCGAAAAGCTCAGTCCAAGCGCCCCGGCGGATCCGCGGGCGTTGATCCGCCGACTTTATTTTGACCTGACCGGCCTGCCTCCCTCGGCGGAGCAGGTCGCGGCGTTCGTGGCCAACCCGACTGATGCCGCCTACCGGCGCGTGGTCGACAACCTCCTCAGCTCGCCGCACTACGGCGAACGCTGGGGCCGCCACTGGCTGGACCTCGCCCGGTTCGGCGAGAGCGACGGTTTCGAGCGGAACAACGTCCGCAACAACCTCTGGCCGTATCGCGACTGGGTGATTCGCGCGCTGAACGACGACATGCCGTACGACGAGTTTGTGCGGATGCAGGTCGCCGGCGACGTGCTTAAGCCGGGTGACCCGGCCGGGCAAAAGGCGGTCGGTTTCCTCGTCGCCGGGCTGCACAACACGGTCGTGGGTGGAAGCGAGTTCATGAAGAAAACCGCGCGGCAGGACGAGCTTGAGGAGATCATCGGCACGGTCGGGCAGACGTTCGTCGGGCTCACGGTCAACTGCGCGCGCTGTCACAATCACAAATTCGATCCCATCCAACAAAAGGAATATTATCAGATGACCTCGGCAATCGCTGGGGTGTTTCACGGGGAGCGCAACGTCTCCGACCCTGAGCTGGCTCGGCAACGTGAGGTGCTGCGCAAACAGGTTGCCTCTCTGGGCGAAGAGCTTGCCGGGATCGAGAATCGCGGTCGCGAAGCCGCCTTGGCCAAGCGCAAGGAGGCCGGCCCGTCAGACAAACCGGAGCCGCCGAAGCCTCTGGCTCGGTGGGAGTTCGATACCGGCCTCGAGGACAGTCTCGGCTCGCTTCACGGCGTGGCCAAGGGCGATGCCCGGATCGAGGGCGGTGCACTGGTCGTCGATGGCAGCGACGCATGGGTCGAGACGGCTCCGCTCGCGGCTCCGTTGAAGGCGAAGACACTCGAGGCGTGGGTGCAGCTGGGCACGCTCGATCAAAAGGGCGGCGGCGTGATCGGCGTGCAGAGCAACGACGGTAAGTTTTTTGATTCCATCGTGTTCGCCGAACGCGAGGCCCGGCGCTGGATGCCCGGAAGCAACGGCCTTGTCCGAACCAAGTCCTTCGGCTCACCGGAGGAAAACGAGGCACACCAGCAACCGGTGCACGTCGCTATTGTCTACCACGAGGACGGCACGATCACCGGCTATCGCAACGGCCTGCCACACGGCAAACCGTACAAGACCGGGCGGCACGATTTTTCCGCCGGCAGCTCGCAGGTGATCTTCGGCATGCGCCACCGCGGCGGCGGGAACAACTTCCTGAACGGCAAAATTCACCGCGCCCAGCTTTATGACCGCGCGCTTGGGCCGGACGCGATCGCCGCCTCGGCCGGGGTGGAATCGACGTTCGTCAGCGAAGCGGAACTGGCTGCCGCGCTGGGTACGGAAGAACAGGCCCGGCGCAGGGCGCTCAAGGATCAGTTGACCGACCTGACCGGCCGCGAGCGGGCGCTGGGCAACGGCTCGTCGATGAAGGTTTACACCGTGGCCGCCCGCGGCAACCCCGGCACGGTGCGACTGCTGAAACGCGGCAATGCGATGAATGAGGGCGAAGTCGTCCGGCCCGGCGCGGTCGCGGCGCTGCGGATGTTGAAGAGCGACTTTGGCATCAAGCAGGACGCATCCGACAACGACCGGCGCAGGCAGTTGGCGCAATGGCTGACACACCCGGATAACCCGCTGTTTTCCCGCGTGCTGGTCAACCGGCTTTGGCATCATCATTTCGGCACCGGCATCGTCGAGACACCGAACGACTTTGGCTTCAACGGCGGCCGCCCCAGCCACCCGGAGCTGCTCGACTGGCTGGCAGCGGAGTTCACTGACAACGGACTCCGGCTCAAGGCGATGCATCGGCTGATGGTCACCTCGAACGCTTACCGGCAATCCGCCGCGCCCCGGGAGGACGGGCTCGCGGTCGACGCCGACAACCGGCTGTTGTGGCGCAAGTCTCCGGTGCGGCTCGATGCCGAGTCGTTGCGCGACGCCGTGCTCGCCGTCTCCGGCAAGCTCAACCCGAAGATGGGCGGCCCCGGTTTTCGCGATGTCTCCATCACGCCCAACAACGGCACCACTTATTACGAGCCGATCTATCCGCAGGGCGACGAGTTCAACCGGCGCACTGTCTACCGGTTCAGTCCGCGGGGCGGGCGCAGCGCGATCCTCGACACGTTCGACTGCCCGGACCCCTCCACGACAGCACCGCGCCGCGCCGTGACCACCACCCCGCTGCAGGCGCTCGCGCTGCTCAACAACCACTTCATCCTGAGCAAGGCCGGCGCAATGGCAGACCGCGTGGCATCCGATGCCAAGGGCAACCTCGACGCGCAGGTGACGCAGGTGTTTCGAGACGCCTTCCAGCGCGAACCGGACGCCGACGAGCTGCGCTTGGCCAAGCGCTTGGCCAAGGAGTACGGCCTCACCACGCTTTGCCGGTCTCTGTTTAACAGCAATGAATTTGTCATCCTCAACTGATATGAACGACTTGGGCATACTGAATCGACGGGAGTTTTTCAACTGGGGCATCCGGGGCATCGGTGCCACGGCGTTCGCGAGCCTGCTGGCGCGTGATACCACCGCCCGGGCGGCGGCGCTTGGGCAGGCGACGTTCCCGAACTTCGCGCCCCGGGCCAAGCGGGCGATCCACATCAGCCTCGTCGGCGGCATGAGTCACATCGACTCGTACGACTACAAGCCCGGGCTGGACAAAGCCCACGGCAAGCCGCTTGGCTCCAGCGAAAAGCCGGACATTTTCTTCGGGCAGGTCGGCCTGTTGCGACGCAGCGACTTTGCGTTCAAGCAACGCGGCCAGAGCGGTCTCTGGCTGTCGGACATGTTTCCGAACATCGCCGAGATGGCGGACGAGATGACCGTCATCCGCTCGATGACCACCGACTCGGCCAACCACACGCCGGCGTTGTTCTTCGCCAACAGCGGCTTTGAGTTCAACGGCTTCCCGTCGGTCGGCAGTTGGGTGTCGTACGGCCTCGGATGCGAAACCGAGTCGTTGCCGGCGTTTGTCGTGTTGAGCGACGGACGCGGCGGCCCCAACGGCGGAGCGTCCAACTGGACCAGCGGCTTCCTGCCGTCACAACACCAGGGCGTCGAGCTGCGCAGCGGCAAGACCCCGGTGCGAGACCTCTTCCCGGCCATCGAGCAGCCGAAGGGATCGGATGCCGCCGCACGGGATTTTTTGCATCAACTCAACGCGCGCCACGCCGACCGCAGCGGAGCCGACGCGATGCTGAGCGCCCGCATGCGCAGCTACGAACTGGCAGCCCGCATGCAATTGTCCGTGCCGGAGGTGAGCGACATCAACGGAGAACCGGAACACATCCGCAACATGTACGGCCTCGGCGAAGGCCATACCGGAGACGCCGGGCGGCGATGCCTGCTGGCGCGGCGACTGCTCGAACGCGGTGTGCGGTTCGTGCAGATTTATTCCGGCGGCCCGATCGGCGGCTCGCCGCGCGCGAGCTGGGACGCCCACGAAAATGTGAAGGACAATCACTCCACCGAGGCCGGCCGGATCGACAAGCCGATCGCCGGCCTGCTGCGCGATCTCAAACAGCGCGGGATGCTGGATGACACGCTCGTTTTGTTCACCACTGAGTTTGGCCGGACGCCGTTCGCGCAGTCCGGCTCAGACAAGGTCGGCCCCGGGCGCGACCACAACAAATACGGCTTCTCCTGCTGGCTCGCGGGCGGTGGGGTGAAGGCCGGGTTTAGCTACGGGCAAACCGACGAGATCGGCTGGAAGACAGTCGAGAACCCGGTGCACTGGCACGACTTCCACGCCACCGTACTGCATCTGATGGGCGTCGATCACAAAAAGCTGACCTTCTACCACAACGGCATCGAGCGCCGCCTGACAAACGTCCACGGCCACGTCGCCAAAGGCATCTTCGCCTAGCACAACGCTTGGCCAAGCAGAGCCGGGGATGGCTGTACGGGTGTCGCTGGTATGCGGCGGACTCGCAGGCTCGTCCCTCCATTCTTGCGCTTGGGGTTGAACGGGCGTACAACCGTGGAAGTCCAAGTAATCGAAGAACAATGTCTGATGTATTGACCAGAGCGGGGAAGGCGCGGGTGTTGGCCGTGGTCATGGGGGGCGGTCAGGGAACGCGGCTGTTCCCGCTGACGCTGGAGCGCTCGAAGCCGGCGGTGCCGCTGGCCGGCAAGTATCGGCTGGTGGATATCCCGATCTCCAACTGCATCAATTCGCGGTTAAATCAGGTGTACCTGCTCACGCAGTTCAACTCGGCCTCGCTGCACCGGCATATTTCGCACTCGTACAAGTTCGATCATTTCTCGCGGGGATTCGTGGAGATTCTTGCGGCGGAACAGACACCGACGAGCGACTCGTGGTATCAGGGCACGGCGGATGCGGTGCGCAAAAATCTGAATCATCTGCTGACAAATAATTTTGAGTATCTACTTATCCTGAGCGGGGACCAACTTTACCGGATGGATTTTCGGGAGATCATCGCGGCGCACATCGAGAAGGAGGCTGAGCTGACGGTGGCGACAATCCCGGTGGATCGCGAACGGGCGACCGGGTTCGGCATCATGCACAATGACGAGGACGGTAGGATTCAAAAATTCGTGGAGAAGCCGGACACGCCGGAACTCCTGGACTCGCTGCGGCTGGCCGAGGGGCAGGTGGCGGAGCAGGGGCTCGAGGCGGGGGGCGACCACTATCTGGCGTCGATGGGCATCTATGTTTTTAACCGCGCCACGCTGGTGGAACTGCTGGACAATGAGATGACGGATTTCGGCAAACACATCATCCCGCGCGCGATCGATTCGCACCGCGTGTACTCGCACGTGTATCAGGGCTACTGGGAGGACATCGGGACGATCCGCTCGTTTTTCGAGGCGAACCTCGACATGGTGAACACGGTGCCGCGGTTCGATTTTTTCCAGATGGAGACGCCGATCTACACGCGGCCGCGTTTCATGCCGGCGTCGAAGATCAACGGCGCGGCGATCGATCAGGCGGTGATCTCGGACGGCTGCATCATCGACCGCTCGCGGATCAGCCAAAGCCTGATCGGGGTGCGCTGCCTGATGGCGCCCGGCTGCCGGGTGCACCGCTCGGTGCTGATGGGGGCGGATTTTTACGAGACGGAGGCGTCCAAACGGGAGAGCGCCGCGAAGGGAATTCCAACGATGGGAGTGGGGGAGAACACGCGGATTGAGTCAGCCATCATCGACAAGAATGCCCGGATCGGGGCCAACTGCGTGATTTCGCCGGAGGGCAAACCGGAGCATTTTGACGGGGAAAACTACTTCATCCGGGAAGGAATCGCGATTGTCCCGAAAGGGGCGGTGATCCCGGACGGCACGATGGTTTAGGGGAAAACGACAAACCAAGCGCTTGGCCAAGCGGGAGAGGCGAACGCCAAAAATGATACGTGTAAGTATTATTTTGTTGCATGGGCTTTTTGGACGGCTACGCTTCTGGGCCGTTTCGCCATCGGCCTTTTTTGGGTCGATCTGCGCGCCCCTTGCGCTTGGCCAAACGGAACTGAACTCAATTTAACATGAAAAAACTGGGAATCGCTTTGTTGGGCCTGGCCGCCGTTACGGTGGCTTCGGCAGCTCCAGTTGACGGGTGGCTGCATATGCGCGGGCCGCTCCAATCCGGCCTCTCTTTTGAGACCAACCTGCCGGACAGCATTCAGGCCGAGGACGCGCTGTGGACGGTGGACCTGCCCGGCCGCTCGGCGCCAACGATCTCCAATGGCAAGCTGTTCATCGTCGGCCATCTTGGCGAGGGCGCGGATTTGCAGGAGGGCGTGTTCTGCCTGGACGCCGAGACCGGCAAGAAACTGTGGGAACACAAGTTCAACGATTTCCTGAGCGACATCATTTACACGCGCTACTCCTCCTCGAGCCCGACGATCGACCCGGAGACCGGCAACCTGTTTTTCCAGGGCACGCAGGGTTTGTTCGCCTCGTTTTCGCAGGACGGCAAGATTTTGTGGAAGCACTCGTTGATGGAGGCGCTTGGCCGGATGACTTTCCCGAACGGCCGCACCGCGACGCCGGTGGTCGACAACGACCTCGTGATCACCCGCGGCATCATGGCCAACTGGGGCGCGCAGGGGCCGCCGTGGGATCGCTTTTACGGCTTCGACAAAAAGACCGGCGAACTGGTCTGGGCGGCCAAGCCGGGCGGACGCCCGAAGGATAGCTGCTTCTCCTCCCCGTACCTCGGCTGGCTTGATGGCAAGCGCGTCTTTTACGCAACCACCGGTGACGGCAGTGTGATCTGCGCCAACGCCCGAACCGGTGAGGCGATCTGGCAGGTGCCGCTGTTCAAGGCCGGCATCAACGCCTCGGTGGTGGTTTACAACAATGAAATCGCCGCAGCGATCTACGGCACACCGTACGAGCCGGGTCAGATGGTTGGCCTGAAGATTCCAAAAGTGCAGCCGAAGGATGCCAACCCGGTCGTGGTCGAGCGCAAGCAGGTCGAGCTTTGGTCGCAAAAGATCACCACCTCCACCAGCGCGCCGATCCTCGTCGACGACACGATTTATGTCGTGGCCGAGAAGGGCGAACTGCACAGCGTCAACATCGTCACCGGTAAGGAAAACTGGAAGATCAAACTGGGCATCGAGCAGCGCAACGCCTCGCCGGTGCATGCCGACGGGAAAATTTACCTGCCGATGCTCGAAAACCCGGCCGGCGAGGGCGGCGCTGCCAAGGGCGGCACCGGTACGCACGGAGCATTTTACATAATAAAACCGGGCAAAAACGAGGCCAAGATTTTATCGCACGCCGTGCTGGATGGCCGCTGTTTTGCCACGCCGTCCATTTACAATGGAAAGGTCTACGTGCAGACGACCAAGAAACTTTACTGCTTCGGCAAGCCGGGTAACAACAAAGGCTTGGCCAAGGCCCCCAAGGCCAAGGCGTGGCCCAAGGCGGGCAAACCGACCCGCCTACAGATCGTGCCTTCGGAGATTTTGCTCGAGCCGGGTGAGTCGGCCTCGTTCCGCGCACGGCGCCTCGACGCCAACGGTTTCCTCGTGGACGAGATCGCCGGCGACAAGCTCAAGTGGGAGTCGTACATCCCGCCGACCGCCAAGGTGAAGGCCCGCATGAACGCCTCGTTCAAGGGCGGCCAAATCATCGCTGGTAAGGATCGAGTCAGCTCGGCCGGTGCGTTCAAGGCAACCGCCGGTGGGTTGAGTGGGGTGATCCGCGGCCGCGTGCTGCCGGCCCCGCCGTTGAGCGAGGACTTTGAAGGGTTTGACCTGATCGAGGACAGCCTCGTGGACGAGGGCGTGAAGTTCGCCTACCCGCCGCTGCCGTGGATCGGGGCACGGTTCAAGTTCGAGGTGCGCGATCGCGAGGGCACCAAGGCGCTGCGCAAGACGGTCGACAACAAGCGGCTGCAGCGCGCCACTGTATTCATCGGCGAACAGAGCATGAGCAACTACACCATCCAGGCAGACGTGCTGACGGATGGTCGCCGCCGCAAGATGTCCGATGTCGGGATCATCAACCAACGCTACTGCGTCGTGCTCAAGGGCAACGAGCAGAAGCTGGAGATCAACTCCAACCTCGACCGCATCCGGGTGCCGGAACGCGGTTCCCCGCCGAACTTCCGTTGGAAAGCCAACCAGTGGTTTACGCTCAAGGCACGCGTGGACGTCAACGAGGACGGTTCCGGCATGATCCGCGCCAAGGCTTGGCCAAGGGACGAGGCCGAGCCGGATGCGTGGAACGTGGAGTTCAAGCACAACAACGCGCACAAGAGCGGTTCACCCGGCCTGTTCGGGTTTTCACCGCAGGAAATGCCGGTGTACATCGATAACGTGAAAGTGACACCGAACAAGTAAATCACTGAAACCAATTTATCATCATGAAGAACCTTAAAATCGCAATCGTGACCGGCCTGACCGCCGGTATTCTGGGCAGCGCCGCAGTGCAGGCTGCCGACTGGCCGCAGTGGGGCGGAAACTCGCTTGGCCGCAACATGGCCGCACCGGGCGTGACCGGCCTGCCGGACAAGGTGGAGCCGGGCGACTACAAGCAGGGTACCGAGGACGTTGATCTCTCGACCACGAAAAACGTCCGCTGGGTGGCCAAGCTGGGGACCCAAAGCTACGGCAACCCGACCATCTCAAACGGCCGCATTTACGTCGGCACCAACAACGATTCGCCACGCGATCCACAGCACGAAGGCGATCGCAGCATCATGCTGTGTCTCGACGAAAAGACCGGCGAATTCATCTGGCAACTGGTCATCCCCAAGCTGAAGTCCGGCAAGGTGAACGACTGGGAAAGCCTCGGGTTGCTCTCCTCGCCGACCGTGGTGGGCAATCGCATTTTCGTGGTAACCAGCCGCTGCGAGGTGCTCTGTCTCGACACCGAGGGCTTGGCCAACGGCAACGACGGCCCGTACAAGGACGAGGCGATTTACGTGCATCTCGACACCGGCAAGCCACCGGCCAAGATCGGCAAGAAGGATGGCGATATCATCTGGCGCTACGACATGATGGACGAGCTGGGTGTGTTTCCGCATAACGCCTCCAACTGCTCGGTGATCGTGGTGGGCGACATCGTCTACGCCTGCACCTCCAACGGGCAGGACTGGACGCACTCGAACGTCCCCTCACCGCTCTCCCCGAGCTTCATCGCGCTCGACGCGAAGACCGGTGAACTGCTCGGTGAAGATGACGCCGGCATCGGCCCGAACATTTACCACGGCCAGTGGAGTTCGCCCTCCTACGGGGTGGTCAACGGCAAGGGCCAACTCTTCTTCGGCGGTGGCGATGGCTGGTGCTACGCCTTTGAGCCGAAGCCGGTTTACGACGAGGACGAGGATCTCGACTTTCTCCGCAAAATCTGGTGGTACGACTCCAACCCGCCCGAGTACAAGAAGGACAAAAACGGCAAGGCGATCAAGTATCCTGCCGCTGAAGGACCAAACGAGATCAACTCCACCCCGGTGTTTTACAAGGGCCGCGTGTACGTGGCGCACGGGCAGGATCCCGAGCACGGCGAAGGTGTCGGCCACTTGGTTTGCCTCGACCCGTCCAAGAAGGGCGACATCACCAAGAGCGGCGAGATCTGGTCGTACAAGGGAATCAAACGAAGCATCTCCACGGTCTCGATCGATGAGGACAACGGCCTGCTGTTCGTCGGTGACTTTTCCGGCTTCATTCACTGTCTCGATGCGGACACCGGCAAGCTGCACTGGGTTTACGACATGAAGG
>JAPPPH010000247.1:0-15178 GCA_028817635.1 Verrucomicrobiales bacterium
CGACGATGAACTCGACAGTGCCGGCGTTGGAATACTCGGCATGCTGGGCGATACGCACGGCGGCCTTGCCCATCTGGGTGCGCAATTTTTTGTGTTTCTCCAGCAGGGGCGACGGGGTTTCCTCGATGAGTTTTTGGTTGCGGCGTTGGATGGAGCAGTCGCGTTCGCCGAGGTGGATGATGTTGCCTTTGGTGTCGCCGAGGATCTGGAACTCGATGTGGCGCGGGTTTTCGATAAATTTCTCGATGTAGACGCCGCTGTTGCCGAAGGCCTTCTCCGCCTCGTTGCGGGCGGTGTGGTAGCCCTTGACGAGGGAGATGTCGTTGTTCGCGGTGCGCATACCCTTGCCGCCGCCGCCGGCCACGGCCTTGATCATGACCGGGTAGCCGATGTCCTTGGCAATCTTCAACGCCTCCTGCTCGGTGTCGATGACGTCCTTGGAACCGGGGGGGATCGGCACACCGGCCTTGCGGGCCAGTTCGCGGCTGAGCGCCTTGTCCTCGAGGGCGTTCATCGCGGCGGATTTCGGCCCGATAAAGCGGATGTTGCAGCTTTCGCAAACGTCGGCAAAGTGGGCGTTCTCGGAGAGGAAGCCGTAGCCGGGGTGAATGGCGTCGACGTTGGTGATCTCGGCTGCGCCGATGATGCGGTCGATGCGCAGGTAACTTTCGTTGCTGGCGGCGCCGCCGATGCAGATCGCCTCGTCGGCCATCTGTGCGTGCATGGAATTCGCATCCGCCTCCGAGTACACGGCTACGGTCCGGATGTTGAGTTCCTTGCAGGCGCGGATGATGCGAACGGCGATCTCCCCGCGATTGGCTACCAGTATTTTTTCAAACATGCAGTGGAGCTGGGCTAACGATCTAAAGCAACTCAGGCGGGGCGCACGCGGTAAAGCGGTTGGCCGAACTCGACCGGGTTACCGTTCTCGACGAGTATCTCGGTGATCACACCGCTCACCTCGGCCTTGATTTCGTTCATCACCTTCATCGCCTCGACGATGCAAACGACCGTGTCGGCGGTGACGTGGTCACCGATCTCGACGTACGAGTCGGACTCGGGCGAGGGCGCACGGTAAAAGGTTCCGATCATGGGAGACTTGATCTCCGGGTCGTTGGAGGCGGCAGGCTCTTCCACCGGTGCCGCTGCCGGTGCCGCGGGTGCTGCGGCGGGCATGGGGATTGGTGCCGCCGAGGCCGGGGGCAGGTAGTGCTGCACCTGAACGTCCTCGGTCTTGGTGCCGTCAGTACGACGCAGCTTGATCTTGAAGCCTTCCTTCTCCATCTCAAAATCGGAGATGGAGTTCTTCTTCATCAAGTCGACAATGCTTTTGATGTCTTTGAATTCCACGATGGTAAATCGGTTTTGGGCTCGGGGCCCCGGGTTGTTGCTCCTTTTCGGCGCTCACGCACCGCATGCCAACGTCGAATAACGTTAACGAGGCGGAGGCTAGTCGTCGCCTCGAGGGGGGTCAAGGGAGTTTCCCACGGTCGGGGGGCGTTTCCGCGTGACGCCACGCTGCCTGAAATGTTAATTCCCAGCCGGTGACACCAGAGGAAACCAGCCTGCTTTTGCAGCGATTCAAGTCCGGCGAAGTGGACGAGGCCGCCGTACTCAACGCCTTCCGCGCCGCGCCGATCGACGATCTTGGCTTTGCACAGGTCGATGCGCACCGCTCGTTGCGACAAGGTTTTCCGGAGGTCATTTTTGGCGCCGGCAAAACCCCGGAACAGGTTGCAGCCATCGCGGCCAAGGTGATGGAGCGTGAGGATCGGGTGTTGGTCACCCGCGCGGACGCCGCTCACGCGGTGGCCGTGGCGGCCAAGCTGCCGGAGGCGACGTACCACGAGTCAGCCCGCTGCATCACGGTCGAGGCCAAGCGCTTGGCCAAGCGCGGGGGAAGCATCGCCGTGCTTTGCGCAGGGACGAGTGACTTGCCGGTGGCCGACGAGGCGGCGGTGACGGCGGATTTCATGGGCAACGAGGTGCTGCGCGTGAACGACGTCGGCGTGGCTGGTCTGCATCGGCTGCTTGCGAGCATGCCCAGGGTGCGCGAGGCCAACGTCATCATTGCCGTGGCCGGCATGGAGGGGGCACTCCCCAGCGTGGTGGCTGGGTTGGTGCATCGGCCGGTGATCGCCGTCCCAACGAGCATCGGTTACGGGGCGAACTTCGGCGGGTTGGCGGCGCTGCTTGGCATGCTCAACAGCTGCGGCAGCGGCGTGACGGTGGTCAACATCGACAACGGTTTCGGGGCCGCCTTCGCCGCGAACCAAATCAACTGCCTGGCCAACGAGTCGCCAAGTTGAGTTCGCAATCTTCCGCGAATTATCATTTCCGAAATATTTTTTTTGGGCTTTGACTTGGATTTGGTTTTTCTCCATTTTCCGCGCCGCGTGACTTGGCCGCGCTTGGCCAAGCGCTGAATCGTTCAATTTTAGCCAACACAAGTCGTGGGAAAAACACTGGTTATCGCAGAGAAACCATCGGTCGCAACCGATATCGCCCGAGTACTCAAGGCGCCGCGCGACAAGTCAAAGGACTTTTTTGAGAACGACGAATACTTTGTTTCCTCCGCAGTGGGCCACTTGCTGGAGCTGATCGTTCCGGAAGATCAGGACATCAAGCGCGGCAAGTGGACGTTCGACAAGCTGCCCCACATCCCCACTTATTTTGATCTCCAGCCGATTGCCAAGAGCGAGTCGCGGCTGAAGGTGCTGATGCGCCTGCTCCGCACCAAGGACATCGACACCATCGTCAATGCCTGTGACGCCGGCCGGGAGGGGGAACTGATTTTCCGCTACATCATCCAGTACGCACAAAAGAAGCTTAAGAAAAAAATGGCGGAGAAAACCGTCTCGCGGCTTTGGCTGCAGTCGATGACGCCGGACGCCATTCGCAAGGGCTTTGCCAATCTGCGAACCGACGAGGTGATGTTGCCACTGGCGAACGCTGCGAGCTGCCGGAGCGAGGCCGACTGGCTTGTGGGTATCAACGGCACACGCGCGATGACGGCGTTTAACTCCAAGAGCGGCGGCTTTTACCTGACACCGGTCGGCCGGGTACAGACTCCGACGCTCGCCGTGGTGGTCGATCGCGAGAAGGAAATCCGTGCATTTGTCCCGGAAGATTACTGGGAGGTGCATGCCACATTCCAAGCCGGAGCCGGCGAGTACACCGGGCGCTGGTTCGACGAGGGATTTAAAAAAGATCCGGACAACGCCCACAAGCGGGCGGAGCGCATCTGGGAACAGGCCAAGGCGGACGGTATCCACGCCAAGTGCAACGGCCAAGCGGGCGAGGTGACCGAGCAGAGCAAGCCGTCGAAACAGGCAGCCCCGATGCTCTTCGACCTGACCACGCTGCAACGCGAGGCCAATGCGCGGTTTGGTTTCTCGGCGCGAAACACGCTCGGCATCGCGCAGGCGTTGTACGAGCGTCACAAGGTGCTGACCTATCCGCGAACCGACTCGCGCTGCCTGCCGGAGGACTACGTCGACACGGTCAAGGAAACCATCGGCGCGCTTGGCCAAGCGAACTACGGCAGTATCGCGAACGACATTCTCAAGAACGACTGGGTGCACGGCGGCAACAAAAAGATGTTCAACAACGCGAAGATTTCCGATCACTTCGCGATCATTCCCACTCTCAAGCCAGCTCCGTCCACGCTCAAGGAACAGGAACTGAAAGTGTACGACCTCGTCGTGAAACGGTTCCTCGCCGTGTTTTATCCGTCAGCGGAATTTCTCGTCACCACGCGCATCACGCGCGTCGAGAACGAGCCGTTCAAGACTGAGGGCAAGGTGTTGGTTAAGCCGGGTTGGCTTGCGGTTTACGGACGCGACCAAGCTAACAAGGAGGACGCCGGGCACCTCGTTCCGGTGGCCGAGGGCGAGTCGGTTAACGCCAGTGAGGTAAACGTCGAGGCCAAGGCCACGCGGCCGCCGGCGCGATACACCGAGGCCACGCTACTCAGTGCCATGGAGCACGCCGGCAAACGGGTGGACGACGAGGAGCTGCGCGAGGCGATGAGCGAGAAAGGTCTCGGCACGCCGGCCACGCGGGCATCAATCATCGAGGAACTCATCCGCCACAAGTACATGGTGCGCGAGATGCGAGAATTGATCCCCACGGCACAGGCGTTCTCGCTTATCACGCTGCTGATGGCACTGGAGGTGGACGCATTGTCCAAGCCGGAACTGACCGGCGACTGGGAGTTTAAGCTCAAGGAGATCGAGCGCGGGAATTTCGATCGGGAGTCATTCATGAACGAGATCCGCTCGATGACTGACCGGATAGTTACGGCGGCCAAGGCCTACGACGGCGACACCGTTCCCGGCGACTATGGCAAACTCGAGACCGCCTGCCCGAAATGTGGTGGCTTGGTCAAGGAGACCTACAAGCGGTTTCATTGCGAGGGTACCGACTGCGATTTTGGGTTTTGGAAAATCATGGGTGGCCGACAGTTCGAACTGGCCGAGGCGGATGAACTGGTGGCCAACCGGCGCATCGGGCCGCTGGATGGATTTCGCAGCAAGATGGGCCGCGCGTTTTCCGCCGAGTTGAAGCTGACTGACGAGCACAAGGTCGAGTTCGACTTTGGCAACGACGACGATGACGAGGAGGAAGTCGACTTCAGTGGACAGGAATCGATCGGCGATTGCCCCAAGTGCAAGGGGCCGGTCTACGAACACGGCCGTGCGTTCGTCTGCGAAAAGAACACCGGCAAGGACCGCAAATGCAGCTTCCGCACTGGCAAGGTCATTCTCAAGCGGGACATCGAGAAGGAGCAGGTCGTCAAGCTGCTCAAGGAAGGCAAAACCGACCTGATTCCAAACTTCATCTCCAAAAAGGGCAGGCCGTTTAAGGCGTTCCTTGTGCTCAAATCGAATGGCGACGTTGGTTTCGAGTTCGAGAGCAAAACCAAGGACAAGAAATAGCGGCCTTGGCCAAGCGCTTGGCCAAGCGACATAGGCCTGATTATTGCTTCATATATTTATCTTTACTGGTTGCCATAACGGAACGTGATGTGCTACTTTCCCTTGTTCGAGCGGCATGGCTGACGAAAAACCACCAAAAATTAACGAGAAAAAACCCGATTCAGAGGATCGGATGCCCAGCCCGCGTTCCTGGATGCTCTGGGCTCTGGGCATCTTTATGGTGGTCATGCTGTTCCAGATTGGGCGCAACGCCGGTCAGGATTCAGCGCAAAAAGTCACGTATAATATGCTGCACGACTGGATTACCAAAGGCGTACAGGTCTCTGGCTTCATCGAATATCCGCCGCGCAGTTCGTCCCAGCTCTGCACGATCAAGGGTTACCGCATGGTGGATGGCAAACGCATTCCCTTTGAGTTTGATGACATTCTCACGGAGGAACGCCAGGAATTCCTGCTCGAGACCGCCGGGTTTCAGGCCGAGAACAAAAACACCCTGCTGACGGCATTCCTGATCCAGCTCCTGCCGATCCTCCTGATTTTCATTTTGATTTGGTTTGTGTTGATCCGACAAATCCGCAGCGCCGGACGGGGCGCGATGAGCTTTGGTAAAAGCAAGGCGCGGATGCTCAATAAGGACAAAAATAAGACCACGTTCAAGGACGTCGCCGGCGTCGAGGAAGCCTGCGAGGAAGTTTCCGAGCTGGTTGAATACCTCAAGGATCCAAAAAAATTCCAGAAACTCGGCGGCAAAATCCCGAAGGGCATCCTCATGGTGGGACCACCCGGCACTGGTAAAACGCTTTTGGCCAAGGCCATCGCTGGTGAGGCGGACGCGAGTTTCTTCAGCATCAGCGGCTCGGACTTCGTCGAGATGTTTGTCGGCGTGGGCGCCAGCCGCGTGCGCGACATGTTCGAGCAGGCGCGCAAGAGCACACCCTGTCTAGTTTTCATCGATGAGATCGACGCGGTCGGCCGTTCGCGGGGCCACGGCCTCGGCGGCGGTAACGACGAGCGCGAACAAACTCTCAACGCGCTGCTCGTTGAGATGGACGGCTTCGACACGCAGGATGGCATAATCATTATCGCTGCCACCAACCGGCCGGACGTGCTCGATCCTGCACTGCTGCGCCCGGGCCGATTTGACCGGCAGCTCACGGTAAACCTTCCGGACATCCGAGGCCGCGAGGAGATCCTCAAGGTACATGCCAAAAAGGTGAAACTCTCCAAGGCGGCCGACTTGAGCGTGATCGCGAGGGGGACCCCCGGTTTTTCCGGGGCCGAGCTGGCGAACCTACTCAACGAAGCGGCATTGCTGGCTGCGCGTGGGAATAAAAAATCCATCGGCATGGCCGAGTTGGAGGAGGCCCGCGACAAGGTGCGCTGGGGCCGCGAACGTCGCAGCCTCGCGATGACCGACGAGGACAAAAAAATCACCGCATGGCACGAAGCCGGCCACGCGATTATCAACGTGCTGCTGGACAAATGTCATCCGCTACACAAGGTCACCATCATCCCGCGCGGTCAGGCGCTTGGCGCGACCATGTCGCTGCCAAAGGAGGACGTACTCAACCGCCAAAGCCAGGAAATGCGCGACACCATCGCCATGACCATGGGCGGCCGAATTGCCGAGGAGATCGTGACCGGCGATATTTCAACCGGTGCTGCCGGTGATATCCAGCAGGCCACCAACATGGCCCGTGCGATGGTCACACAATGGGGCATGAGCGAAAAACTCGGCATGGTTTTGTACGGCGAGGGAGACGAATACGTGTTCCTTGGCAAGGAGCTGGCTCAGGGCAAGACTTACAGCGAACAGACCGCACAGGAGATTGACACTGAGGTGCGTCGTCTTGTTGACGAGGGCTACCAACGAGCGAAAAAGCTGATCGAGGATCACAAAAAGGAACTGGAATTGATCGCCAACGCGCTGCTCGAGTACGAAACGCTCGACGGGCAGCAGGTGGAGGACATCGTGCGTACCGGCAAATTCAACCCACCGGAGCCGCCGAAAGACGTCGACCCGCCGAAGGGTGCCGACGCCTCAACGCCCACGCCTGATGTGCCCAAAGGCGACAAACCAAAACTGGACGACGGATTGGGGGATCCCGCACCGGCCACGGCTTAACTGCCCTTTTTGCTTCAAAAACAGAAACCCGTTGACTTGGATTAACCTCCGAAGCTACTTTGTCTCGCCCGGAATGAGCCCATGCCCAAGCTGACCGTTTTAACAGAAGGAATTGAACCGACCTCCTTTGAACTGAAAAAGGAGGTTACTTCTGTTGGGCGGGTGGAGGGCAACGACATCGTGTTGCCGCATCAGTCGGTTTCAGGCAGCCACGGCGAACTGGTATTGCGAGGCGAGGAGGATGTCTACGTTCGGGATGTTGGTTCCACCAACGGCAGTTACATCAACGGCAACAAAGTGGCTGAGTCACCGCTGCAACCGGGAGAGGTGGTCACCTTCGGCGAGGTTGAACTGAAACTCGAAGGCGCTCAAAAAGTCCAATCTCATGACAAGCACATCCAGCAGGGTGTGAAACTCGGCGATCTGGACAGTGCCCCCAAGCGGCCGGCCAAGGGTTTTACCAAGAAATCAGACAAAACCGGGCGCTACTTTGTGATCGCCGGGATATTGGTGGCGGCAGTTCTGGGAGCCGTCATCTTTTTTGTTTGGAACAAATTTCAGGGCGGCAACTGACGGCGCTTGGCCAAGCGCTTGGCCAAGTTTAATTCTCCTTATCCCTCCTTCAACCAACCGGCTGCCTTTGTGGCGGCGTAGGTCAGGATGATGTCCGCACCCGCCCGGCGCATGGCCAGTAACGATTCCATTGTCACCGCGCGTTCATCCACCCAACCACGCTTGGCCGCTGCCTGAATCATCGAGTACTCGCCGCTCACCGCGTAGGCCGCAGTGGGATAACCGAACTCTGATTTTATCCGGTGCAGGATATCGAGATAGGCCAGAGCCGGCTTCACCATTACGATGTCCGCCCCCTCGCGCAGGTCGAGTGCGACCTCGCGCAGCGCCTCCTCCGCGTTGGCGGCATCCATTTGGTAGCTGCGCCGGTCACCGAATTGCGGTGTCGACTCCGCCGCGTCGCGAAACGGCCCGTAGTAGGCCGAGGCAAACTTGGCTGCGTAGGACATAATCGGCGTCTCGTTAAATCCGCCTGAGTCGAGAGCCGTGCGAATCGCCGCCACGCGACCGTCCATCATGTCGCTGGGCGCGATGACATCCGCTCCCGCCTCGGCATGGCTCACCGCCGTGCGGGCCAATAGCTTGAGTGAAGGATCATTGTCGATGATGGCTTCCTTGCCGCTTTTTTTCACGAGGCCGCAATGGCCGTGGCTCATGTATTCGCAGAGACAAACGTCGGTGATCACCAGCAGCCCCGGCACGTCCCGCTTCAACTGGCGCACGGCCTTTTGCACGATGCCGTTTTTTGCGTAGGCACCGCTGGCGCGTGCGTCCTTTTTGGATGGAATGCCAAACAGGATCACTGCCGGCACGCCGGCCTTTTGCGCTCTGGCCGCCTCGCGCACTGCTTCATCAATCGAAAGCTGAAATACCCCGGGCATCGAAGGCACGGCGTTGCGCACCTTGCGGCCAGGCCGGATGAAAAGCGGCAGCACCAGTTGATCCGGGTGCAGCCGCGTTTCGCGCACCATGCGGCGGAGCGTCTCCGAGCCGCGCAATCGGCGCGGTCGGTAGCTGGGAAAATCGCCTGTCAGGGGAGACGGCATGCGCGGCATCATAACCAATACCGCCCGCAAGCCAAGCGCTTGGCCAAGCGGTCAGGCGCCGATGCGGGAGACGAGGATTGCTAGGCCGATGATGGCGAAACAGATGACGAAGCAGCCGATGAACCCCCAGAAATCGAGGGGGGTTGGCCGCTGAAACTCGAGGTTGCTGTTCGGGAACAGTTTGCGGTCGTCGAACCGGTCCGGCTGTGCGTAGCTGCGTTCCATCTGCGCCTTGTCGTTGGCGGGGTCGGAGTCGACCGGAGTTTTCATCTTCACGTACAACCGGTCGAGCGCCTCCTTGCTGTTCGGCTTGGTAAACAGGCTGGCGATGATCATCACGAGAAACGGCACGACCGTGGCGAACGGCAGGTCGAGCGTCTTGATGGCTGCCTTGTTCATCGAGGCAAGGTTCACGCCGAGCTTGTCGATGATCAACATGTCGAGCCGCAGACGGCCGCTGGCCACGAGGTCGCAGTCGTACTCGTACACTACCTCCTCGCCGCCGGGCACTTTGCGTCGTTCGATTTCCTTAAGCTTCTCCTCGCCGACCGGCTTGACGCTGCCGGTCAAAAACATGGCCACACCGCCGCTCAGCTAGGTATCGGTGAAGAGTTCACCCTCCGTCTTTGCCTTGCCGCGAGAGACTGCGAGCGGCGAGGCCGGGCGCGAGACCGTCGAGAGGATAACATGGCTCGTGCGGGTCAGATTGGGATCGTTCACCATGCCGGAGCTGATTTTTGGAATGGCGATTGGCAGAACGAGGAAGAAAAGCAGACAAAACGTAAACGTAATCCACGCTGCCGAGGTGGTGGCGCGACGCCAGTACATTCCCACCCAGAACACTGCGGCGAAGAGCATGGGTACGATCCAAGTTAGCTGCAGGTTGTTGAACATGTCATAAATGGTGAGCGACACAACGATGCAACCGAGCACCACAAGCGCACCGACGATGCGGGCCACGAGCAGGCTTTCCTTCTCCCCGGCATCGGGGTTGATATACGGCTGGTAGATGTTTCGGACCACCAACCCGGAGCAGACCAGCATGTAGCAATCCACACTGCTCATCAGGGCGGCCAGCAGACAGGCCACCATCAGGCCTACCAGCCCGATGCCAAGGCCTCCTAGCAGCTCCTTCGTGGCGAAGCCCCAAGCCCGGTCGGCGTCGGCGGTGAGGCTGGCATCACTACCGTAAAGTGTGAGCACGATCAGGGCGGTGATCACCCAGCCGATGGTGCAAAACCGCTTGATCAAATTGCCGGTCACCAGTCCGACCCGGGCATCAGTTTCGCTCTTGGCAGTGCCGCCACCGGTGACCAGAAAGTGCGGTGTCAGCACGATGCCAATCATATTGATGATCACGATTGCCACGATGGCGTAGATGGGAAATTCACTGGCTGTCGAGCCGCCGACAATCTGAAATGCCTCCTCTCCGAGTTGCTCGTGCATAATCCGGAAGCCATCCATCAGCCCTTCGCCGTCGAATTTATCGGATACAGCTTTCAGGCCAAACGGGATTAGCAGCACGGAAAGCAGGATGATGCAGATGCCCTGGATCAGGTCAGTCCAATAGGCAGCCGCGATGCCGCCGAGCAGGCCGTAAGTGATAACGATCACCGCGATAATCGGCAGCAGCGCATACTGCAGCGGCATCCCGAAAAGAGTGTCACCCATCAACGGTGCAGCCACCTTGCCGATAGCCGTGAACAGCATCGCTCCGTAGACCATGTAGTAAAAGCAACCGAACAGGGCATATGCCACACCGATTTTTTTTGACTCGTACCGCTCCACGAACCAATCGCCCAAGGTCAGGCAACGCATGCGGCGATACCACACGGCGCTGATCCAGTATACCGGCGTGACGAACAGCCAGTACATCACCCCCCACATGCCGCTCATGCCGTTGTTGAATGTTCCGCGGGCTGTGTTCACAGGATCGGCCGACCCGGTGCCGGCGCCGAATGCCGCAAAGGTCTGCATCAACTTGCCGAAGCTGCGGCCGCCCATGAAAAAATCCTCCTGCCGCTTCTGTTTGCGCATCAGCCAAAAGCCGATGCCTGCCATGACGGCGAAGTAGATAAACAGAACGATGTAGTCGATGATTTCCATGAGTTGCTGCGGTTGGTTGATTCAGGTTGAGCGGCGGACAGTCGATGCCGAATCCGAACCCAATGCAAACAAAAACAAACCAAGCGCTTGGCCAAGCGGATAAAGTGTTGAAAAAACCATGGCCCGGTATGAGCCTTTGCGACCCATCAATGAAAGTCCTGAATCGTTCCCTTTGGGCGAAATACCTTTTGCCCTGCCTTGGCCTTGCGCTTGGTTTAATACCCGCGAAGTCTGTAGCCGCGAAGAATTCCCGGCCGAACATCCTGTTTTGCATCTCCGATGACCAATCGTATGCCCACACCGGTGCCAACGGCGACCCGGTGATCCAGACGCCGGCGTTCGACCGCGTGGCGCGGGAGGGGCTTCGTTTTGTGCACGCGTTTTGCGATGCGCCCACCTGTGGCCCGTCGCGTAGCGCCATCCTCACCGGCCAACACATCTGGCGACTCGAGGAGGCGGGCAACATTCACAGCACGCTGCCGGCGAAATTTGCCACGTACACGGAGGAACTGGGCAAGGTCGGCTATGCAGTTGGCTTCACCGGCAAAGGCTGGAGCCCGGGACGACTTGAAGCCGGTGGCCGCTCCGCCAACCCGGCCGGCCGTGAGTTCAACAAGCGTCAGTTGAAACCCATCCGCAAATCCATGTCCCGCCGGGACTACGCGGCGAATTTTGATGACTTCCTTTCCGAGGTGAAGCCGGGCCAGCCATTTTGTTTTTGGCTGGGCACACATGAGCCGCACCGCGCCTTCGAGCCGGGGGTGGGCAAGCGCAGCGGCAAGGATCCTGCGAAGGTCAACGTGCCGCCGATCTTCCCCGACAACGACATCGTCCGCGATGATATATTGGATTACCTCGTCGAGGTGGAGCATTTTGACAAGATGGTCGAGCGCGCGATGGCGTCGCTCGAGAAAACCGGGCAACTGGACAACACGATCATCGTGGTGACGAGCGATCATGGGATGCCTTTTCCGCGGGCCAAGGCGAGCCTGTACGACGACGGCTCGCGGGTGCCGCTGGCGATCCGCTGGCCCAAGGGCATCCGCAACCCGGGCCGCACGGTGGAGGCGTTTGTAAACCTCAGCGACCTTGCGCCGACGTTTCTTGATGCGGCCGGCCTTAGTACACCGGAGATGATGACTGCCCGCAGTTTGGTTGATGTTTTTGCCGCCAACATAACGACAAAACGCGATGAGGCGTTCATCGCGATGGAGCGGCACGACGGCTGTCGCCAGGGGGGCAAGGGTTATCCGTGTCGCGCGATCCGCACGGCGGAGTTCATGTACATTTACAATTTTGAGCCAGGCCGCTGGCCGTCCGGTTCGCCAGACGCCGCGGTTTGTGCGCGCGGTATTCCGTACGGTGAAATCGACAGTTCACCGACGAAAACCTTCATGATGGAACACCGCAACGAGCACGGCGTGGCGCGCCTGGCCGAGTTGGCATTCGGCATGCGGCCGGCCGAGGAACTGTACGACCTGAAGAACGATCCACACCAAATGAACAACCTCGCGGGCAATGTGCTTTACTTGAAAAAGCAGGCCAAGTTGCGCGATCGGTTGTTCGCTCGCCTGAAGAAAACGAAAGATCCCCGCGCTCTTGGCCAAGCGGCCCCGTGGGACTACTACCCGTACTACGGCTATCGCAGAAACAAGAATTGGAAGGTCGATCCCAAGCCGCAACCCGAAAACTAACCGAGCCATGTCCAATAAACATTCTTTGACACATATCACATCACGCTTGGCCAAGCGCCTGGCGTGTCACCCGCAAGTGACGATTCCTGATTAATGTCACAGTTATGTTACATTTTTGATCGAGTGTAACGGGGTGCATTATCGAGTCGTATCAATCGGCTCATAATTTGAAGAATCGATTACGTTTCACTCTATCGGCCTTCATTGCTTTTTCAGCGCTAAAGGGATTTGGGGAGAACAAACCGCCTACAGTCAAAATAAACCCCTCCGTCGGGGGGGCGTCCTTGGCTGTGTTCACGGAGATCCATTCCGGGAAAGGGGTGGCGGTGCTCTATCGTGCCACAAAAGCGAACGCCGCACTGGCTGAATGGCAACCACTGCATGCATTCCCGGCCAAGGAAGCGGCTCAGGCAAAAACCCTGATCCGTTCGACCGATCCGGGGCAGGCGTTCTTCCGGGTGGAACATCGCGCGATGGAAATTCATCCCGACATGGTCTGGGTGCCGCCGGGGCAGTTTCAAATGGGTAGTCCGTTAGAGGAGGCGGAGCGCTACGCGGACGAGGGGCCACAGCAGCACAGGGTTCTTCCGGTCGGTTTTTGGGTTCATAAATACGAGGTCACACAGGAGGAGTACATTGACTTGATGGGAAGCAACCCCAGTTTCGGCTACAACTCCGAAGCGGGGGAATTGGCGGCCAACCTGCCGGTAGACAGCGTGACTTGGGAAGAGGCCAAGGAGTATTGTCGGCGACTGAACGAGCGCGAATCGAAGGCCGGTCGTGTGCCGCCGGGCTATGAATATCGGTTGCCCACGGAGGCGGAGTGGGAGTACGTCGCCCGGGCCGGAACTGGTGGGGCGTACAGTTTTGGAAACTCAGATCAGGTCGACCACCTGAGTGAATTTGGCTGGTGGCGGGAGAACTCAGGGGAGACGCCCATGCCGGTGGGCCAACTCGCCCCGAACCCATGGGGCTTGTATGACATTCACGGCAATGTATTCGAGTGGTGTCTCGACGACTACGATGCCTATGAGGAGGGTGGTTTTGTTGCGTTCTCCGGTGCTGATTATAAGGTCATCCGCGGCGGCTCGTTTTACTGCCCGGCAACCATCCTGAGATCAGCTTGCCGGATCGAGCCGCAGATCTCAGACTTCCGGAACTGGCTGACTGGATTGCGAGTCTTCCTCGCGCCCAAGCGATGAGCGCTTGGCCAAGCGCTTGGCCCGTTGAGAATATGGATTCCCAAAAAATTGAGGAAAGAATGGAACGCTGGCTGGCCAAGGCGGATTCTCATCCCTTGGCCAAGCGCGTGGCCGATCTGACGCTGCTGCTGGAGGACGATGCCGATGCCTGGGAGCGTTACGGCCAATTTTACGAAGGCTGGACCCGGGAAGAGATCGCCGAGTTGCTGAGAGCGGTCAAGAAAGCCGGGTAGCCACGGTCTGGTTTTTACCTGCTTGCATCCCCCCAACGCAGGCGTAGTCTCGGCTCGTGAAGTTGAGTCGAATTCTTCCGTTGCTGGCCTTTTGCGCCGTTGCCCATTTTTCTTCTGCCCACGCTCAAGATTCCATTTGGCAGGCAGCCACCAAGGGCGATGTGGAAGCGATCGAAGCGTTCATCGACGACGGCGCCGACTTGGACGAACTGAGCGAAACCGGTTCAGCTCCCCTCCACTACGCCGTCTCGCGAAACCACGTGGAGGTTGTGGCACTGTTGCTTGATGCCGATGCCGACCCGGATATGGAAGATTCCCGCCAGCGCACCCCACTGGATCTCGCTATCGCCGGGAACAAGACGGAAATCATCGATCTTTTGTTGGAGGCGGGCGCCGGCGTGGAAGCCCCCACGACCCCGCTACACCCCATCGTCTGGGCCGGCGACCTGCTCGGGGTGAAGCTGCATGTTTACGGCGGGACGGATATCGATCAGGAGGATGAATTTGGAAACTTCCCTCTTCTGTTAGCCGTGGAACGGGGTTACCTCGATATAGTGGATTTGTTCATCACGCATGAGGTGGATCTGGATGTGGAGGATCAACACGGATTCACGGCGGTGATCATGGCAGCCGAGCAAAACCACGCGGACGTCCTGCAACTGCTGCTCGACAGCGGCGCCGACCTCAACGTCGAGGACAAGGCCGAACGAACCGCATTGGACTGGGCGATCATTATGCAATCCGCCGAGGCCGAGGCTATTCTACGCGAGAACGACGCCCCGTCCGGGGCCGAGAAATCATTCATCGCAGCCATCCAGACCAACAACATAGAGGCCGTGCAGGCATTGCTCGATGGAGGTGCCGACGTCAACGAACCGGCGTACACCTCCAAGACGCCGCTGCACTACGCATCGCACTCCCGCAACATGGATATCCTCAAGCTGCTTCTCTCCAAAGGGGCGGATGTTGCGGCCGTGACAGAGCAGGGATTCACACCTCTGGGCTATGCTGTGGGGTTGAACCACCCCGAAAACTGCCGCGCCCTGCTTGAGGCCGGTGCCGACGTCAACACCCTCGACAACTGGAACCGCACCAACCTCAACGTCGCCGCTGCTCTCAAGCTCGAGGAGATTACCGGTGTACTTTTGGAATTCGACGCCAACCCGAACACTCTCGATGTGTGGCACTACTCCTCGCTTGATGTGGCGGAGGAATTCGGCACACCGGAGATCGCCGATCTGATCCGCGAGGCCGGCGGC
>JAPPPH010000247.1:15418-18157 GCA_028817635.1 Verrucomicrobiales bacterium
GGCACGGACGACCTGACCCCCCAGTTGGAATTCACCATCGAGCAGTCGGCAGACTTCGTCGACTGGGAAATCACGGAAGCCGTGGACACCTCGGAAGGCATCGGCGAGATGTTATTCGAGGCCGACTCGGAAGTTACGGCCCGGTTTTACCGAGTATCCGTTACCGAGCTGGAAGAGTAAGCCGCTTGGCCAAGCGGACTCGCAGGCTCGCCCCTCCATTTTTGCGCTTGGCTTGGAGGGACGAGCCCGCGAGTCCGAGAACCGGATTCGTCGTCGTCACTCCATATCGCTGTTATATTTTTGATGCTGCTTTTTAGTGTCGAGCCGTTACGCTGGGGCCATGGCAAGCATCACCCACAAGGACGAGGCCCCGTTCACGCGAGAGGATCCGTGGCGAATTTTCCGAATCATGGCTGAGTTCGTTGACTCGTTTGAGGAGCTTTCGCGCATCGACCCCGCCGTGACGATTTTTGGCTCCGCCCGAACCAAGCCGCGCGACCCCTACTACAAGGCGGCGGTGGACATGAGTAAAAAACTGGCGAAGGCCGGCGTGCCGGTGATCACCGGCGGCGGCCCTGGAATCATGGAGGCCGCGAACAAGGGCGCGGCACAGGGCAAGGGCACGTCGATCGGGTTGAACATCGAGTTGCCGTTTGAACAGTGCGGCAATAAGTACGCGAATCTGCCGATCAATTTTCACTACTTTTTTTCCCGCAAAGTTTGTCTCGTGAAGTACAGCCTCGGGTTTGTCTACATGCCGGGCGGGTTTGGTACGCTGGATGAATTGTTCGAGGTAGTGACGCTTGTGCAGACGCACTGCATCGAGAAGTTCCCGTTGATCCTCTACGGCAAAAAACATTGGCGCGGTCTGCTCAACTGGGCGCGCAACACGCTGGAAAAGGGCGGCTTCATTAGCCCCGGTGACATCGAGTTGATGACGCTGACCGATGACATCGACGAGGCGGTCGAGTTGCTGCTCAACTACATGAACGAGCGCTGCAGCGAAAAGCGAATCAGCAACGCGTTCAATTAGTCGACCTCTTCCGGTGGTGAATCTTCCGGGGGTAACGGTGTGCTGAAGTCGGAGAGAAACTCTCCACCTTTCGGCGGTGCTTCTTCGCGGGCCTTGAGCAGGGCGATCGCCAGCGCCTTCATGTCGCCGCTACCGTGGATGGCGGTTTCGCGCAGCATCTCCATGTTCTGCTCAATCACCGCCACGATCTGGCGCATGTTGGCGCCGCTCATGTCTGCCACGCCGTCCTGTCTGGGAGGCGGCTTCATTTCCGGCTCAACCCTCGGATGACCGCACTGCGGGCAGAATGTGGCCTGAGGGCTTAGTTCGTTCCCGCACATCTGACATGGTTGCAAGCGGCTCATGGTGGTGGCGCTTGGCCAAGCGGTTTATTTGCGCTTGGCCTTGGCTTTTTTCTTCGGACCTCTTTTTGCGGCGGAAGCCACCTTGCTGGCGACTTTCAGTCGCAGGCCGTTCAGGCGGATGAAACCGGTTGCGTCATCCTGATTGTAGGCATCGGTGGGGTCAGCCTCCATCGTGGCGATGTCTGGATTGTACAGGCTGACCGGCGATTTGAGGCCGGCTGCGATCACGTTGCCCTTGTAAAGTTTCACCCGGACGGTGCCGGTGACGTTTTGTTGGCTCTCAGTGACGAGCGCCTGCAGCGCCTCCCGTTCCGGTGCGTACCAGAACCCGTTGTAGACGAGCTTGGAATACTCGGGGATCAGCGAGTCGCGCAGGTGCATCACCTCTCGGTCCATGGTGATGGATTCCATCATTCGATGGGTTGCGTGCAGGATCGCGCCTCCCGGTGTCTCGTACACACCGCGCGATTTCATCCCGACGAACCGGTTTTCGACCATGTCCACCCGGCCGACGCCATGTTTGCCGCCGAGGCGGTTGAGCGTCTGCATCACCTTGAGCGGCGACATGGCCTTGCCGTTGACAGCGATGCAGTTGCCCTTCTCGAAATCCAGCGTGACATACTCCGGCTTGTTTGGCGCGTCCTCGGGGGAAACACTCAGCTTGTACATCGCCTTGTACTTGGGCGCGGAGGCGTCGAGCCACGGATCCTCCAGCATGCCAGCCTCGTAGGAAATGTGCAGGAGATTGCGATCCATCGAGTACGGTTTTTTCATGCTGGCCTCGACCGGTATTTTCTTGGCCACGCAGTAGTCGATCATCTCCTTGCGGCCGGGAAACTCGTTGCGAAAATCCTCGTCACGCCACGGGGCGATCACCTCGAGGTCGGGCGCGAGCGCGGCGGCTGCCAGCTCGAACCGCACCTGATCGTTGCCCTTGCCGGTGGCACCGTGGGCGATCGCCTGTGCCCGGTGCTTGCGGGCGATCTCCACCATTCGCTTGGCGATCAACGGCCGCGCGATGCTCGTACCGAGAAAGTATTGTCCTTCGTAGATCGCGCCGGCCTGCATCATAGGGAAGATGAAATCGGTGGCGAACTCCTCGCGCAGGTCGTCGATGTAAATATCCGACGCACCGGTCTTGCGGGCCTTCGGCCGCAGCCCCTTGGTTTCCTCCTCCTGCCCGACGTCGGCGCAGAAGGCAATCACCTCAGCGGAGTATTTTTCCTTGATCCAGGACAACAGAACGGAGGTGTCGAGACCTCCCGAGTATGCGAGAACAATCTTCATGCCAAAAAAACAGCCCGCGCATCATCGGCAAATCCCCCGTTGATGGAAGCAAAAAACCGCAGCCAGACGCTTGGC
>JAPPPH010000069.1 GCA_028817635.1 Verrucomicrobiales bacterium
TGTCGTGAGGACTCAAGTGTCGAATCTGATCATCGCGGGTGGAATGGCGGATCATGTTCATTTGTTAATTTCGCTGAATTCGCCCACGTCGGTGGCATCTATGGCGGGAGTTTTAAAGGCGAATTCAAGTCGATGGATTCACGAGAATATCGAGGGGATGAGGGGATTTCAGTGGCAAGCTGGATATGGGGCGTTCAGCGTGAGCAAGTCTGTGGAGTCTGCCGTTGTGAAGTATATTCGAAACCAAAAGGAACATCATCGAACTGTTGAATACAGGGATGAACTATTGACGCTGTTAAACAAACACGGTGTCGGATATGACACGGCGTATTTGTGGAAGTAGATTGTGTCGCCCCATTGGGGCTCGGTGGTTTGTTGCGTGTTACCCCGACCTGACGGTCGGGGCTAGCATCTGGCGCCGCTTCGCGGCTCAAACAGCCCAAAGTGACTCGCCGATGTATTCAATTACTACAGGTGGATGCTACCCTGTTACTTTCTAAAACTGGCGGCGAAGTCTTCGCTGCTGACCTCGACGGTTTTCTTTTCGTGGGTGGAGTTGGCGATCAACTCGTTGAGCTTGGCTTCCCACGCGGCGCTGTCCATGGGCAGGTCGACCGCTTGGCCAAGCAGACCGGAGTAGACCATCACGTTGGCCAACTCGACGGAGCCAAGTCCCTCGGTGCCCGGGGCAATGAGAGCTTCGCCGTCGAGGATGGCGTTGACGAAGTTGGTCATCAATTTCGCATGCGGCGCATCGGCTCCGGGGATCGGAATTTCCTCGACGGTGGTCTCCGGTTGCTGGAAACCGATCTTGGAGGTCTTGCTCCATTCGTCCGACGGCACGGCGTTACGCGTGAGGGTGAGCGTGTTGTTTTCCAGAATGAGTCGACCCTTCGTGCCGGCAATCTCGAACCGGTTGCTGCCGGGGGTTTCGCCGCTGGAGGTGATGAATGCGCCGGTGGCGCCGTTCGGGAATTCCATGTAGCAGGTGACGTCGTCCTCGACCTCGATGTCGTGCCACTTGCCGATGCCGACCTGGCTGCTGACACGGCTTGGCATGCCGGTGATCCATTGCATGGCGTCGAGTTGGTGCAAACATTGGTTGAGCAGCACACCGCCACCTTCGCCCTTCCATGTAGCCCGCCATCCGCCGCTCTGGAAATAAATCTCCGAGCGAAACCAGTCGGTCATGATCCACAGCACGCGCATGAGGTCACCGAGTTCACCTCTCTGCACAATCTCGCGAATCTTTTGGTAGCGTGGTTCGACACGGAGCTGAAACATGCCGGCGAAAACCTGATTGGGATGCGCGTTGGCCTTGGCGATGAGTCGCTCGGCATCGGCTTTGTGGGCGGAGATTGGTTTCTCGACCATGATGTGCAGGCCGGCCTCGAGTGCGGCGATGCCAAGCGAGGTGTGTTGGTAGTGCGGGGTGGCGATGAGTAGCGCGTCGATCTCGCCGCTGGCGATCATCTCCTTGCCGCTGCCGAAAATCTGGACGCCTTTCTCGCGGTACTCCTCGAGTTTGTCCGGTGAGGTGCTGCCGACGGCGGTGAGTTCACCGCGGGCGACCCTGCCCTCGAGCAGGTCGTTGGCGTGGAAGCGTCCCATGTTGCCCATGCCGATGATGCCTATGCGTACTTTATCCATGAACGGGTTGGGGAGTGTGCCACCGGCGGGCCGCTTGGCCAAGCGCGCTGTCTTTTCCGGGTTGACTTGGCCAAGTGATGTGCGAGTTTTCCGGCCTGCGAAGTAACCCAGTCATTGGATCATGAAAAATAACTCCTGCCCGGATTGTGTGTCGCCGTTGGATCGGCGTCAGTTCGTTAAGACCGCTGCGCTTGGCTCGGCCGCGCTCGCGGCGGCTCCGCTTGGCCAAGCGGCAAAAAAGAAGGCCAACTCGGAAACCTTGGTCGCCCAGCTTTACGGGAGCTTGAACGAGGAGCAGAAAAAAGTCGTTGCCCGACCATTCGACCATCCGCTGCGGGAGAAGGTAGATAACAACTGGAGCATCACCAAGCGGAGTATTGGAGAGATTTTTGACAAAGAACAGGTGGCTTTGGTGAAGGAGATTTTCCTCAAACTGCATAGTGAGGAGTACGCCAAGACGGTGCTTGGCCAAGTGCTGCATGACTCCGAGGGAGAAGGGTTTGAGAGCACCTCGGTGGCACTGTTTGGCAAGCCGAACACCGGGAAGTTCGAATTTGTGCTGACTGGGCGTCATTGCACGCGTCGTTGTGACGGCGATGCTGTTGAAGGTGAGGCGTTCGGCGGGCCAATCTTCTACGGCCACGCCGCCCGGAGCTTCAATGAAACGAAGGATCATCCGGGTAACGTCTACTGGTATCAGGCCAAGCAGGCGAACAAGGTGTTCGCCATGATGGACGGAAAACAGCGGAAAATGGCGCTTTTGGGCCGAAGCCGCCCGGAGCAGGGTACCAAAACCGTGGCGCTGACCGGTAAGAAAGAGGGGCTGCCGGGCATCCCGATGTCGGAGTTGAGCGCCGACCAAAAGGGGCAGGTTCGCAAAACCATGGACGATCTGCTCGCCATGTTCCGGAAAAAGGATGCCAAAGAGGCAATGAAACTGGTTGAGGCAGGCGGTTTTGATCACCTGCACATGGCATTTTACAAGAATCACGACATCGGTGACGACAAAGTTTGGGATGTCTGGCAGATCGAAGGCCCGAACTGCCTGTGGTTTTTCCGGGGCGACCCCCATGTTCACGCATGGGTGAACATCAAGAAACCGGCTTAAGCGCATTTTTTTTGGGAAAAACCAAAAAAAGCGTTGACGGTGAGTTCAGAGGCAACTAGATTGCCTTCCCTTTTGGGGCGTGTGAGGATCGCTAAGCCATTGGCTCCCAGTTACTTACAGATTGACAGGGAGGCAAGTGGTTTATTGGCGTTTCGAACGGGGCTAGAGTGAACGGGCCCAGCGCGGATGCCCATGTAGCTCAGTTGGTAGAGCACATCCTTGGTAAGGATGAGGTCACCAGTTCAATCCTGGTCATGGGCTCCATTAAACAGAGAATTTGTTCGTAAAGTAAGTAACGAACCAACCAACAAAAGAAAATCGAATGGCAAAAGAAGAGTTCCAACGTGAAAAGCCTCACGTAAACATTGGTACGATTGGTCACGTTGACCATGGTAAGTCTACGCTTACTGCGGCACTTGTGGATGTGCAGTCAAAGAAGGGATTGGCCGAGCCGATCTCCTACGCTGACATCACCAAGGGCGGTACGGTTCGCGATGAATCCAAGACGGTGACCATCGCTGCGTCACACGTGGAGTATTCAAGCGAAAAGCGCCACTACGCGCACGTTGACTGCCCGGGTCACGCCGACTACGTGAAGAACATGATCACCGGTGCCGCCCAGATGGACGGTGCAATTTTGGTGGTGGATTCCTCGCAGGGCCCGATGCCGCAGACGAAGGAGCACGTTCTCCTGGCCCGTCAGGTGGGTGTGCCGGCGCTCGTTGTGGCACTCAACAAGTGCGACCTCGTGGAAGACGAGGAAATGCTCGAGTTGGTTGAGGAGGAAATCAAGGATCTCCTCACGAAGTATGATTTCCCGGCCGACACGCCGATCGTCCGCTGTGCCTCGCAGGGCGCGCTGGACGGTGAGGAAAAGTGGGTCAACGCCATCGGCGAACTGCTGGAGGCCTGTGACTCTGCGATTCCGGAGCCGGAGCGTGATGTAGACAAGCCGTTCCTGATGTGCATCGAGGACGTGTTCAGTATTGAAGGCCGTGGCACCGTGGTGACCGGTCGTGTTGAGCGCGGTATCATTAACAAGATGGACGAAGTGGAAATCGTGGGTCTGCGCGATGTGCAGAAAACCACAGCCACCGACCTCGAGATGTTCCGTAAGCTGTTGAGCGAGGCGCGTGCCGGTGAAAACGTCGGCGTGCTGTTGCGCGGCATCAAGAAGGAGGAAGTTGAGCGTGGTCAGGTGTTGGCCAAGCCGGGTTCCATTCAGCCGCATACCAAGTTCAAGGGTCAGGTGTACGTGTTAACCAAGGAGGAAGGTGGCCGTCACACGCCGTTCTTCACCAACTACCGTCCGCAGTTCTACTTCCGTACGACTGACGTGACCGGTTCGTTGACGCTGCCGGAGGGCACCGAGATGGTGATGCCGGGTGACAACGTGACCGTATCGGTTGAGTTGGGCAAGCCGGTTGCCATGGAGGCAGGCTTGACCTTCGCCATCCGTGAGGGTGGCCGCACGATCGGCTCCGGTCAGGTGACCGAAGTCATCGAGTAAACCTTTTGCGCGGGGCGTCGGCGAGAGCAGGCGCCCCGCGGGTGGGTTTATCCCTAAGTAGGACGGTAGTTCAATTGGTAGAGCAACGGTCTCCAAAACCGTCTGTTGGGGGTTCGAATCCCTCCCGTCCTGCCAATTGATTTTTAACCCCATACCGGAGGGGTGGCATAGTGGTCGAATGCGTCGGTCTTGAAAA
>JAPPPH010000397.1 GCA_028817635.1 Verrucomicrobiales bacterium
GGTCAAATACGTGCATACCAAGGATTCGAACGTCAAAAACCACGCGAAGGTCGTCTACCTCGTCGACTCCGGCGTGCAGGCCAACGCCAGCAAGCGGCCCAGTGTGGACGTCAATTCCACAACCAAGCTGGGGGCATTCATGATCGGCGACCCGGCGGTGATGATCAACGGCTCCGGCTGCCCGCCGTGCATGACCGGCACCAGTAATCCGTGGTGGGGCGGCCCTCATCTGCGCCACGGCGGCAGGAGCGTCAATGCGCTGTCAGACGGCCACGTCGAGACGATGAAACCGTTCTGGTTCTACGCCCGCACACCCTGGCTCAACCCCGCCATCGGCGGCTGAACAAACCAATAAACTTCAGAGTTATTTTCCCGGGGTGCCGCCCTTTTTGGTGCTGGCTTTCCAGTTGGCGGGGTCGTTGGGGTTGGCCGAGGGATCGATGATTTCGATGGAGTGGCCCTCGCCGGCGGCCGCGCTTGGCCAAGGGGCCTTATCGTTGTACTTGAACGTCACCAACGTTTGGCCAAGCGGATTCTTGAGCACCAGTTTTTCACCGCCTCTGGCCAGGGTGCCGTTGTATCTCCCGTAAATCTTGAGTCGAGGATAGCGCTTGGCCAAGGCGTCGAGGTCGATTGCATTTGTAAGCAGAATGCGTTCGCCCGGGCCAAGCCTGGCCTGCAGCCGAAACTGAAAATCGATGCCGCTGATGCGGTGCCAGCTCAGGTCGACCTCGGTCTGGCTGACGTTTAGCAGTTCAACAAACTCATACTCGCTGCCGCCGATCGGGTCGTACATCACCTCGGTGAATCGAACCGGAAAACCAAGCGGCTCCGGCGTGAAGGTGGCCTCGGTGAGCGCGCTCCATTTGCCGTCCGCCAGCGCGCGTGCCTTGACGGTGGTATGGCGGTCGAAAGCGATCGGCCCGGTGAACGGCTTGGCGTTTGCGCCGCGCGGGTCGGTGCCATCGATGGTGTAGCGCACCTCACCGTCCGGTGCGGTGATGTTTAGTTTGAAATCCTCCGGGACCGTGCCGCCGTGTTGACTGAAGCGCGGGGCGTTGGCCGAGCGCTGGAGGTCGATGCTCGCCATCTGCTCCATCACGATCGCCCGCCGACGCGGAATCCACACCTCGCCAATGTACGGGCTCATGTCCGGCAGTACGTGTTTCATCCGGCCGGCCAGTTCGCGGTGGCGCAACGCGATGTTTTCATCCGTCAACGAGCCTCCGTTGAAATAATGTTTCTGCACACGGTCGGCGAAACGCAGTCGAAACTCCGGGTTGGCGGCAAACGACTGAAAGATGCGGGCGATGTCGGCGCGGCTGGCGAGGGCACCGCTGGTGAGGTTGTTGGAGGTGACCACGCGCCGCTGCCGGCCCAGCATTTGTTTGCCGTCGGTGCCGAACGAGCGTTCGGCGTCCCACAGGTAAAACCGCCACTTGGCCCCGGAACGGCGTTCGCGGCCGGCACGCCAGTTGTTGTACGGCCAGTCGTCCATGTCGACGTAGACGCAGAGCATGATGTAGTCGATGAAGTTATCGAGATCAATCAACGCGGCCGCCTTTTCGTAGTTCGCCGGAAGGGCGAGGTCGGCGCCGATGGTGAGGCTCTTGAATCGACGCCACTCGAGGTCGTCTCCCTCGCGGATTTCTCCGAACTGCGCGATGAGATCCCACTGGGCACCGCCGCCGTGACGCGAGCGGAGGAAGTTGATGTCCACCCGCTCGGTCGGGTTGTAGTAGGCTTGGCTCTCACCGTTGAGCAGCAGATTCACGAGGATGCCCCGGCTGGAGGCGTGACCGAGATCGCGGTACAGCCGGCGGCAAAGTTCGTCGCATATGAACGGGTTGATCGAGTCATTCATGCCGGCGCGCAGCACCACATGCTCAAACTCATCCAGCGGCAGGTCGGGAAAAAGCCGATGGTTCAACCGGCTCTCGCCGTAGCCGCCGCGGAAATAAAGCCGAAACGAATACTTGCTCCACGGCACCGGGCCGTGCGGCGTGTGGCGACCCCGGATGAAGTCCCCGCCCTGCAGCCGCAGACCACTCTCGATCTGGAATCCGTCCGCACCGTCCGGGAAAAACAGTTCGGCGGAAGTCTGCCTCTCCCATGCGATCCCTCGCTTGTTGGTGTTGCGCGGCTCAATCTCGAGGATACCGGTTTCGCCCCAGAGATTTTTCCGCTCAGTGACCAGCGACACGACCGGCAGGGAGGTAATGGCCTCGGAGTCGCCCAGTACGTAGGTGTGCGTTGCCGTTCTCGACGGCCACGAGCCACGACGAAACGCCGCCGCACGAATGACCGTGGACTTGGAGATCGGGATCGGCGACCGGTACAGCGTGCCGTTCTCCTGCGTCGGCAGCGAGTGATCGGTCGTGTAACGGATCACCGCACCATCTTCGCGACTGCTCAACACCAGCTCGAACGCCTCCGTGAATAAGCCGCGCTTCCGGCTGAACTTCGGCCTGCGGAGGATGTTCTTAAAACTGCCCGCGCCGTTCTCTGCGCCGGGGGTCGGCCGGATGAAATACACGGGCTCGTCGGTGGTGGACAATCCGAACGAGATGTTGCGCCGTTGCTCCGGGTAACCGGAAACCTTGTCGACAGACTTGCGCGGCAACTCGGGGCTGAACAGCCCTACGTAGCCACCGGCCGAGCTGAGCTTAAAATTCGTGTGTAACGGCTCCCCGGCAACACGCCGGTTTTTTCCGGAGGCGAACACCACCATAAATTCACCGGCGCCCAATTCAACAGCGGGGAACACCCACTGGCCGGGCCGCCCCTTGTCATCCGTCAACGACCAGCCGCCGAGATTCACCACGTTGCGCCCCGTGTTTTGCAATTCGATCCAGTCGACCGCCTGGCCATCCTCGTCTCTCAGCCCAGTCTGATTGGTGGCCACGAACTCGTTGATCACCACGCTGCCCGGCCAGTGATCGGGGTTTACCGTGTACGACCAACCGCTGCCCGCGAAGGCGTTCGGCTTGGCTGCTCGGTCGGTGACGCCGTGTCCGCTTGGCCAAGCGATGGATACCTTGCCGCTTTTGATTTTTGAGAACTTCACCTCCCACGGCCCGGCAGAAAAACCGGTCACACTTTTCGGGGCCTCGCCGTTGATGAGGATGTCCTCCACACGGAGGTCATTGACCGGCTCGTCGAAAAACAGGCGCAGCCGTTTCAGTTCACGCACCGTGGCGCCGGGGGGTGGCACGATCTCCGACAAAGTCGGGGGCACGTCATCAACCACACGGTAACGCCCCAGTTCAGCCGAGGTCGGGACGAACGGATTGGCCGGCCGGCCGAAGTCTTCAATTCCATGATCCGGATTCCTAGTCAGCAGCGCCTCTCCGTAGTCAGCATCCTCAAACTGAAACGTCCACTCGTCAGTCTCGCCGTCGATCGCGATGGCCGGCTCGCCGTTCAACCGCAGCTCACTCCCGTCGATTCCGCGCACCGGTTCGTTGAACCGCAGCGTCACGCGGTTGAACCGGTCGAACTGCCCCGGCTTGGGTGAAAAATCCACCAGCCTCGGAGGCTCAGCGTCCTTGAGGATACCGACCAACTCAACATCGATTAAAAAATCGCTGCTCGTCAGGCTGAGGTTGAATCCCTGAACAGCGATGGTGTTGATCCCGTTTTTCAAAAACGAACCGGGATCGCTGATCTCGAACGGCTCGAACTGGCCGGACTCGTGCGTGCCGGAAGCCAATGGCGAAGCGGCACTGCGCGGCGGGTTGGCCCCGGTCACCAACTTGCCGTTGATCCACACGAGGAACCCGTCGTCGAAGTTGACCAACAAATCGAGCACACTGTATCGGCTGACGTTGCGCGCCTCGAATGTCCGTCGCAGATAAACAGTGGAGTAGCGGCGCGGCATATCCGCCAGGACTGTGCCGCCCTGCCCGTCGCCGTAGCGGAACGGCGCGGCGGCGCTTGGCCAAGCGCTGTCATCGAAGTCTGCGGCCCGCCAGTCGCCGGGCGTCTGCGAGCCCTTGAGGTATCGCCAGTCCGCCCCGCGCTTGAGCAGCACCTCCGCCTGGCCAAGCGCTTGGCCAAGCAGGACGACCGACATCAACAGGAAAAAGCGGAGCCTCATCGTCCTACTGCAGGGTCATGATCCATGCGGTCAGGTCGGCCACGTCCTTGTCGCTCAGGGTGTAAATGAAGCTCGAGGGCATGCCGGAGTTCTTCGCGTCGTCACGCTTGAGAATGTCGGCCGCGCGTACGACGACCTGCTCGCCGGTGGGCAGATAAATTTTCACCGTCTCCGCCGTCTCCTCCTGAATCATGCCAAAGAGCTTGCGGCCGTCCTTCATCGCGAGGCTGGTCTGCTGGAAGCCTTCCACGATGTACTCGTCCGGGATGAGGATGGAGCGAATGACGTACTCGGCATCGCGCCGGGTGCGGATGCCGTTGAGGTCCGGGCCAAGCGTGATCCCCTGCCC
>JAPPPH010000245.1 GCA_028817635.1 Verrucomicrobiales bacterium
CTCTGGTCGAGTGAGTCCGCCGATCTGGCTGATGATCACTATATCGACGGCATCGTGACCAACGACACGCTTCGTGTACTGGGCGAGTTGAGCAGGGATGAGCAACCGTTTTTTCTCGCGGTCGGTTTTCGAAAACCCCACCTGCCGTTTAGTGCACCAAAAAAATATTGGGACTTGTACGATCGCGAAAAAATCCGGGCGCCGGCACACGCGGCGCACCCGGCGAATGCCCCGGAGTGGGCCACCCGCAGTTGGCGTGAACTCGAGGGGTATTCGGACATCCCCAAGGACGGAAAAATCACCGAGGCCAAGGTGCGGGAGTTGCGCCACGGCTACTACGCTTGCGTCAGTTATGTCGATGCGTTGATCGGGAAATTGTTGAAGGAACTCGACCGGTTGAAGCTCACGCAAAACACGATTGTTTTGATGTATGGCGACCACGGCTTTCACCTTGGGGAACAGGGGCTTTGGACCAAGGCAAATAATTTTGAACTGTCGACCCGTGTGCCGCTGATTGTTTCCGCCCCCGGACAGCCGCACGGAAAAACGGATGCCCTCGTCGAGTTGGTGGACGTGTTCCCGACAGTGTGCGAACTGGCCGGCTTGATGCTGCCGACCGGATTGGAGGGGGCGAGCATGCTGCCACTCTTCAGCGACCCGGGGCGGAAGTGGAAGACGGCGGTGTTCAGCCAGTACCCGAGGTCGCGCATGGGCAATCGTCATTCCCGGCACGGGGATGTCATGGGCTACTCGATTCGCACGAAGCGTTACCGTTACGTGGAGTGGCAGAATTGGAAAACCAAGGCGGTCGGCGCCCGGGAATTGTACGATCACCGGAGTGACCCGGATGACATGAAAAATGTGGGCGGCGAAGCGCAGGCGCGGCCGGTTGCGGCCCGCGGGGCCAAGCGCTTGGCCAAGGGATGGAAAAGTGCGATGCCGAAGTAACGGAACGATGAAAACCGTAAAACTCTTTTTGACGATTTTAGCGCTTGGCGGGTTGATGCAATCCGCACAGGCCGACAAGGCCAGAACCAATGTCGTGTTCTTTTTGATCGACGACCTTGGTTGGCGCGACCTCGGGTGTTACGGCAGCGACTATTATAAGACACCCCACATCGATCGAATAGCCAAAGAGGGCGTACGGTTCACCGATGCGTATGCCGCGTGTACCGTTTGTTCGCCGACACGCGCCGCGATTATGACCGGCAAGTATCCCGCCCGACTGTTGCTCACACAGTGGCTGCCGTCCGGCCGCTGGAGCCGTACGGGGCACAAAATGAAAGAGGGGCGTTATATATCCAACCTGCCGCTGGAGGAGGTGACTATAGCGGAGGCGCTGCGGGAGCACGGCTATCGAACTGCGTTCATGGGCAAGTGGCATCTCGGAACGGAGACCTACTATTATCCAGAGCATCAGGGATTCGACGTCAATGTCGCCGGTCGCGATTACGGTGCGCCCGGAAGCTATTTTTTCCCGTTCACCGGCAAGTGGAAGATTCCCTCCACCGGCCAGACGTTGCACAAAAAACAGCCACTTACCGGCAAGAAAGGCGATTACCTCGCGGATCGATTGGCGGAGGAGGCGGAGGCATTCATCCGGAAAAATGCCGACAAGCCGTTTTTCCTAATGCTCTCGCATTACGCTGTTCACACTCCGCTGCAGGGCAAGCCGGAAAAGGTGGCCAAGTACAATGCGATCCCGAAAGCCAAGCGACAAGGTGAGCCGGCCTATGCGGCTATGGTGGAGAGTGTGGACGACAGTGTCGGCCGGGTGACCGGCGTGTTGCGTGAGCTTGGATTGGACAAAAACACGTTGGTCATTTTTACGAGCGACAATGGCGGATTCGCGAGAGCGACGAGCAACGCACCGCTCCGGGCCAACAAGGGATCGAACTACGAAGGCGGCCTGCGCGTGCCGGCGATCATCAAATGGCCGGGCGGCGGGAAAGCGGGGATGACCTCCGGTATTCCCATCACGAGCACGGATTTTTACCCGACGATTTTGGCTGCGGTCGGGCAGCCGTTGAGGCCGCATCAGCACATGGATGGCGCCGACCTGACGCCGGTGTTGTCCGGCAAATCGGAACTGAAACGCGACGCGTTGTTTTGGCATTATCCGCACTACAACCGGCATCCGCAGAATTTCCCCGCTGGCGTCATTCGCGCGGGCGACTGGAAACTGATGCAGGCGTTTGAGAGCGGCGAAGTGTCTCTTTTTAATCTCGCTGAGGACATCGGTGAAACAACGAACCTTGCAACAAAACATCCGAACCGCGCGCGCCGGATGCTGGGCTGGCTAAACGAATGGCAACTGAAAGTCGGTGCGGACCCCATGCGCCCGAACCCCGAATTTAGGGAAGGGAAATAATGCGTTCTTTTCTTTTCACCTGTTTGGTTTTGTTGACCTCGCTTGGCCAAGTGCTGGCAAAAGCGGAGCGGCCCAACGTCCTGTTCATCGCCGTTGATGACATGAAGGATTGGGTCAACTGCCTCGGCGGTTACGAGGGCAGGGTGCATACGCCCAACATCGATCGCTTGGCCAAGCGCGGCATGCTCTTCACCAACGCTCACTGTGTGTCGCCCAAGTGCGCCCCGTCCCGCGCAGCGATCATGACCGGGCTGCGTCCGTCGACAACCGGCCTGTACGACAATCAGCACTGGTGGTATCCGAATTTTCCGAAGATGGTCACCATGCCAATGAGGTTCCGTCAAAGCGGATACTCGGTCGCCGGTGCGGGAAAAATTTTTCACCACACGGCGGGCAATAATCCGCCGCGACAATGGAACGAGTTTAAGCGGCTTTTGTTTCAGGACGATCCCTGGTTTCGCGGTTCAAAGTTAAACTATCCGTGGACGCAGCATATCCCGAACCCAAAAGGCTTTCCGTTCAGCGGAGTGCGAGGGTTGCCTCACGAAAATGACTGGGGCGTGATTCCGGTTGCCGATGAGGAGTTGGACGATGTTAAGACGGCTGATTTTGCTTTACGTTTTCTGGAGGCAAAACATGACCGTCCGTTTTTTTTAGCCTGCGGACTGTTTCGGCCGCATTTGCCGTGGTACGCCCCACGCCGATTTTTTGATCTTTATCCGTTAGCCAACGTGGTCGCCCCGAAGAGTCGGGAGGAAGATTTGGAGGATGTGCCAGAGGCGGGTAAACGCTTCGCTGCGGCGCGTCGATCCGACCTGAACAAGATTGAAAAACAGGGAGCCAAATTGCGCGCCGTGCAGGCGTACTTGGCCAGCATCAGCTATGCTGATGAACAGTTGGGTCGTGTGTTGGATGCGCTTGAATCGAGCGAATATAATGCGAACACGGTGATCGTTTTTTGGTCGGATCATGGTTGGCATCTGGGTGAAAAGCAGCATTGGCACAAATCGACACTTTGGGAAGAGGCCACGCGGATCCCATTAATCATCGCTACACCGCAAACAAAACCGGGTGTGTGCAGTCAGTCGGTAAGCCTGTTGGATTTGTATCCGACGCTGATGGAGTTGTGCGGGATCTCAGGTGATCAAAAATTCGACGGCTTGAGTTTGATGCCGCAGCTTCGAGCGCCCGAAACCAAGCGGCGCCCGGCGCTGATCGAATTCCGAAAAGGAAACGCCGCCGTGCGGAGTGCGCGTTGGCGGTACATTCGTTATTCGGATGGTTCAGAGGAGTTGTACGATCACAAAACGGATCCAAACGAGTGGGAAAACTTGGCTGCGAAAAAACGGCATGAGCCGGTCAAGCAGCGCTTGGCCAAGTGGCTGCCCAAAAAGTGGGCAGAGCCGGCGTTGTCCAAGAAATCATTCGAGTTCGATCCCGACTTGTATAGCTGGAAAAACAAGAAAACCGGTAAGAGGTTCTTTGGGAGCAAATCGAATAATTGAATTTTATCACAAATGGAATTGAAACTTAATGGACTGATCGCGGCGGTGCATACGCCGATGAACGACGATTTCTCGGTCAACTACGACGCGGTCGCGAAACAGGCGGAGCATTTCGCCGGCAACGGCGCCGCGGGGGTGTTCGTCAGCGGGACGACCGGCGAGTCGTTGTCGCTGAGCACGGCGGAGCGGATCAAACTTTTCGAGGTGTGGGGGAAGGAGGCCGACCGCCACGGGTTGGTGAACGTCGCCCACGTTGGCTGCAACAGTCTGCCGGATGCGCAGGAACTGGTGCGTGCTGCGGAGGCGACCGGGGCCGCGGCAATCTCCGCGATGGCGCCCACGTTTTTCAAGCCGACGGACGAGGCGGCGTTGTGCGATTGGTTCGTCGAAATGACCAAGCCGGCTCCGAGGCTGCCGTTTTATTTTTATGACATCCCGCCGATGACCGGCGTGACGGTGGACACGGCGGCCTTCATGACCCTTGCCAGCGAACAATTGCCGGGGTTTGTTGGCATCAAGTTCACCAATCAAGACCTCGATTTGCTTGCTCGCTGTATGAACTGTCTA
>JAPPPH010000170.1 GCA_028817635.1 Verrucomicrobiales bacterium
TGCCAAGCTGACTGGCCTCCATCTGGTACTCGTTACGGATTACCTCAAAAAACCGCTCTCTGGCCTCATCTTCACTCAATCCTGTCACGCTGGAGAGAGCCGCCTTGTGTTCGTCGATTAACCTGCTCGCGGCAGATTCTTTTTCCGACAACTCGGACTTGAGCGATTCCAACTCCTCCCGTTCATTTTTTAGACGGGATTCGTTCTCGAGGACTGTCTGCAATTGCCGATCAAGAAGAGCTTCCCGCTCTTCGAGCCGTTTTTCGCGCTGGCGAATATCTTCACTCTCCGCACCGATGGTGTTTTCCAGTTCATCGCGAAGCCGCTTGGTTTCCTCTCGGGTCAACATCCGCGCGCTGCGGGTGAGCACTTCCGCTTCACGGCGGGAATGTTCCTTTAGTGAGGATTCCGTGCTGTGAAGTGCTCTGCGAATCTGGCGCTTTTGATCTTTGCGAACCCACACCATCCCCACCAACACCACGACTGTCACGATCGACCACGCGATCCATAGTTCCGCTGATGCTAAAGTGATGTGCATGGGGTTAGGTCGACCCGTTGATCAGCCACCCGTCGGGTGTTGCGATCCAGTCCATTTTGATGTCGTGAGCCTCCTCCGGTATTCGAGGCAGCACCTGCTCGCGAAAGCAAACACCACAAACCGTTGCCGTCAAGCCCTGCAAAAGTCGGTCGTAGTATCCGCCGCCGCGACCCAATCGGGTGCCAAGCGCGTCGAACCCTACTCCGGGAACAATTCCCAAGTCCAGTTGCTTTGGGTCGATTTCGGGGCAATCTGGAGACGGCTCACTCACCCCAAATGCCCCCTCCACAACATCCTCCAAACCGTTGATGGAACCAATTTCATATCGCTTCGTGCGAGGTTCAAAACGAGGCAATGAGATTGTTTTTCCAGAATCCAACCCTTTCTCTATCAACAGTTTAATATCAACTTCTGTCGGGAGCGGAAAGTAGAGCAGTACCGATTGGTTTTCCTTCCAAAGGTGCGAGCCAAGCAGCCTCTGGCATATTTTGGCTGATTGCTTATCCCGCTCATCTTGTGCCAACTCGCGCTTGGCCAAGCGGAGTTGCTCACGCAGCAACCGCTTGGCCAAGCGCGGCTCTTGGAGGGCAGGGGAATCATCCGATTGACTCATTGTGAAGGCTTATCCTTTGTCGCTTGGCTGCGTTCCACCTTTGCAAAATGCTCACGCCAATAGTCGACCCTCGCCTTGATTTTCTTTTCCACTCCCTGTTCGGTGGGTTCGTAAAATCGCTTGTCTGCTCCGAGATAATCCTGCGGCACAAAATGACCGGGAAAGTCATGCGAGTATTTATACCCCTCGCCGTGGCCAAGTTGCTTCGCCCCTGAGTAGTGTGAGTCTTTCAGGTGATCTGGGACGGGCAGCGTTTTGCCCGACCGAATTTCATTCAACGCAGAGTCTATCGCCTTTACCACGCTATTGCTCTTGTTAGCACTTGCAATATAGATCGCCGCCTCGGCGATCGGAATTCGAGCCTCCGGCCAACCGATAAATTCCGCGGCGTGAAACGCGGCGTTTGCCAAAACCAATGCCATCGGGTCAGCCAAGCCAACGTCTTCCGCCGCATGAATGATAATTCGACGCGCAATAAACCGGGGATCCTCCCCGGCATGAATCATTTTTGCCAACCAATACAAAGTGGCATCAGGATCGCTGCCACGCATTGATTTGATGAATGCGGAAATGGTGTCGTAGTGGGCATCCTCATCCCCGTCATAAACCACGGCCTTCTTTTGGATGCATTCCTCAGCCACACCCAGCGTGATGTGGATCATGCCATCCGTATTCGGCTGCGTGGTCAATGCAGCGATTTCCAGTGAGTTCAACGCCTTCCGGGCATCTCCATCAGCAACGGTCGCAAGATGCGCAATCGCCTCCTCGTCAGTCTCGCATTTTAAATGGCCAAGCCCTCTTTGCTCGTCCGCCAGCGCCTGACCAAGCAGCTCGCGGATCTCTGATTCATCCAACGGTTGTAGCTCAAATATCTGCGATCTTGAAACCAGGGGGGAGTTGACAAAGAAAAACGGGTTGTGCGTCGTGGCACCGATCAAGCGTACGGTTCCGTTTTCCACATCCGGCAACAATACATCTTGCTGTGCTTTATTGAATCTATGAATCTCGTCGATGAAAAGCAGGGTAGTGGCACCGGAATTCGCAAGTCGATTGGCAGCCGAAGCCAACACCCGTCTCATGTCAGCCACGTTCGACTCCACTCCGCTAAGTCTTTCAAACCGGCTTTTGGTTTGGTTTGCGATGACCTGCGCAAGACTGGTTTTCCCCGTGCCGGGCGGCCCGTAAAATATGAGAGATTGAATTCGGTCCGCCTCGATCGCTCGCCTAAGCAACTTGCCCGGAGCAAGAATGTGGCTTTGCCCATGGTACTCATCGAGATTACGGGGACGCATTCGCGCCGCCAGAGGCTGATAGGAGTGACCTGACGCGGCATCTCCCCCGGCCGCTGATTCCTGGCTGGTTGGTGTCGATGTTTGCGAAAACAGATCCCCGTTCACGGCCAAGCAGGGTATCAATCCAAACAGGGGCTCCCAATGAAAAAACCCGCAGCCTTTCAGCCGCGGGTTTTATCAAAATCCCACCACGTGTCGTGTTGAACTAATCCGATGAACGGAAGGTATAAGTGGATCCGGCTCGTCGAAGATCGCGACTTCCAGTGAAGGCCTGACGGTCACAACCCGAGTGCAGGTTCCTTACCCGATTATATTAAGGTCCAGGGACTGTTGCAAATCACGCGCAGCAGCAGGAAATTCCTTTGCCAGCGAGGCGGTCATTTTATCGTTGGACTTCCGCTTGGCCAAGCGCAAATTCCTCCCATCGCCTTGGCCAAGCGGGCCGTTCTTAGTTGACGCTAGGCAATCGGCGAAAGAGTATTCCGACGGATGTTTGACTCGTTCAACGCGCTCTCCTCCGCGCAGCAATTTCAGCAGTCAGCCGAGACTCGCTTGGCCAAGGCCGCCCACGACTTGGCCAAGGCCGAACTGTCGATAGAAGCCCCGGTGGAGATGATGACTGCCCTACACGAGTCAACCGTGGCAACCACCCTCGCACAGGCTGCTGATGAAATGTATGGTCAAACTTTGGATTTGCTGGGCTGAACCAACCGCAATCAAAGCAGGCCTCATTAATTTACGCTTCCCTTACCCCTCGCTCTCGGTATCTTTTTCGCCCAACTTTCTGCTTGGCAGAATGGAGTAGGGGAGCGAGGGGCGTGCCCACCCAAACCAAGGGCAACTCGATCATCAATGGATATTGAACGAATACGCAATTTCAGCATCATTGCGCACATTGACCACGGAAAAACGACACTTTCCGATCGGTTACTTCACAAGACCGGCACCATCTCAGACCGCGAGATGGAGAATCAACTTCTCGACTCGATGGATCTCGAAAAGGAAAGAGGAATCACCATCAAGGCGCACCCGGTCACCATGTACTACACCGCACAGGACGGCCAAAAGTACGAACTAAACTTAATCGACACCCCGGGCCACGTGGATTTCGCCTACGAAGTCTCACGAAGCCTGAGCGCGTGCGAAGGGGCGCTTTTGGTGATCGACGCCGCACAGGGAGTGGAGGCCCAGACAGTGGCCAACGTCAACCTGGCGATGAACCACAATTTAACGATCATCCCGGTCGTCAATAAAATCGATCTGCCACATGCGGACATCCCAAACGTTAAACGGCAACTTGAGGACATCCTCGCAATCCCAGCCGAAGAGGTTGTCCTTACCAGCGCCAAGGAAGGGATCGGGACAGAGGATGTGCTCGAAGCGATTGTCAATCGTATCCCGCACCCGGAACGCACGGATGCCGAGTCGCCACAGGCGTTGGTCTTCGACTCCTATTTTGATTCCTACCGCGGAGTCGTGGCGCATATGCGAGTGTTCAACGGCGAGTTTAAATCCGGCATGCACGTCAAGATGCTCCACTCGAACAAAAGCGTGGAGGTAAAGGAGGTGGGGAGTTTCAACCCCAAGCCATACAAGCGGCCGGCGCTAACCGCCGGCGAAACCGGATACCTCACAGCTAACATCAAATCTCCAGCAGACGTAAAAATTGGGGATACGTTGACCGACCCCAAGCGCCCGACCAAGCCGCTCCCCGGCTTTCAGGAAATCAAGCCAATGGTGTTCAGTGGCATATACCCGATCAACTCCGCCGACTACGAACACCTCAAGAGCAACTTGGCCAAGCTACAACTCAACGATGCTGCATTCTTTTATCAGGCTGAAAGTTCGGCCGCGCTTGGTTTCGGTTTTCGCTGCGGTTTCTTGGGGCTACTCCACTTGGAAATCATTCAGGAACGGCTTCGGCGTGAGTTCAACATGGACATCATCGCCACCTATCCGAGCGTAATTTACAAAGTGGTTACCACGGACGGGAAGGCGAT
>JAPPPH010000256.1 GCA_028817635.1 Verrucomicrobiales bacterium
CGTGGCACGGTGAGCCCATTCAAGACAAACACCTGCTTGTCCATTTCGAGCAGGGACTGGGCGACACCATCATGTTCAGCCGCTTTTTGCCGAGGCTTCGGGAGCAATGCGGTCGACTCACTTTTGCGTGCCAAGAACCACTCCTTTCGCTCATCAAAAACTCATTCCCGCAGATTGACGTGGTGGCCGGGGACGAATCGGCGACCGATTTCGATGTCCACCTCCCGCTGCTCAGCCTCGGAGACAGGCTCGGTCTGCACACGAAACCTGATTTTCAATCCGGACCATACCTTAAATCCGACAAACACGCGGCTCTACCGGACAACGGGAAACCAAAAGTCGGCGTGGCGTGGGCAGGGAACCCCAATCACAAATCCGATGGTTCACGATCTATCCCATGGGAGCAATTTAAGACCGTCGTCGAGTTGGACGGAATCGACTTTTACAATCTGCAGGTCGGGCCGCGGGCGTCGGACTGTGGCGACAGGTTGATCTCGCTCAAGAACAGGATCGCCGACTTCAGCGACACGGCGGCGATCGTCAACGAACTGGACCTCGTCATCACCGTCGACACTGCCGTGGCTCATCTCGCTGCCGCGCTTGGCAAGCCAACATGGATTCTGATTGCCGCCCTGCCGGATTGGCGTTGGATGATGGAGCATGACGATTCTCCGTGGTATCCGAGTGTCACCCTCTTCCGGGCAACACTACAAACCGACTGGGACACGACACTGGCAGAAGTAAAAAAACGGCTACTCCGGCAAATGTGAATTAGTTGAATTGCACCGGGACGTCCATCCGAAATTCCGGGATGCGCGTGACCACGGTGCGCCCGTCTTCGTCCAGCCCAATGTAGCTGCCCTTGGCCACGGCCCAAGACCCGCCGAACAGGTGAAAGCTGTGGTAGTCAAACGTCTCTCCCGGCTCCAATTCAGGGAACAGCCCCACGACTCCGTCGCCCTCGACCACTGTCTTGTTGCCGTCCGCCTCGTCCACGACCCATTTCCGGCCCTTGATGGTGACCGTCTTCTCCGAGTTATTGTGAATGGTGATGAAATAGGCGAAGCAGTGCGGGCGATCCTCCGGCGTGGCCATTTCGGGCTGATAGACCACCCGGTCCACGACCACTTCCAATCCTTCCAGTTCAACCATGATTCTTCGCCCTGCAAGGGCAGGCGCGGCAGCCTACGAAATGACCCCAGCACAGGCAACCCCGGGCAGCCGGCCAAGTTCCGGGTTTGCAGCGCGAGCGTTGCCCGGTAGGATGCGCCCATGCACTCGTTAACCCGATTCGTCCGTGCTCTCCCCCGGCTTGGCCAAGCGCTTGGCCTGCTCGCCGCCATCCTGCTGCCGCTTGGCCAAGTGGCGGCAAACGAAGCCCCGTTCAAGAATGTAGTGCTCATCCTGAGCGATGACCACCGGTACGATTTTCTCGGCTTCCACCCTGATGGACCGGAATTCATCGAGACACCAAACTTCGACCGCATGGCCCGCGAGGGGGCGCACATGGAAAACGCCTTCGTCACCACATCACTTTGCTCCCCCAGCCGGGCAACCATCCTCACCGGCCAATACATGCATCGGCACAAGGTCGTCGACAACCAGCGCGCCGTACCCAAGGGCACCCGTTTTTTTCCCGAGTACCTCCAGTCATCCGGTATCGAGACGGCCTACATCGGTAAGTGGCACATGGGGCACGACAACGACGCCCCGCGCAAGGGCTTCGACCATTGGGCGAGTTTCAAGGGTCAGGGCGTGTACTTCGATCCCGAGTTCAACATCACCGGCAGCCGGAAAAAATTCGAGGGCTACAACGCCGACGTCACCGCCGACCTCGCGCTCAATTACCTGAAGAGTGTTGGCAAAAAACGGTTTTACCTGCAGGTCGGATTCAAAGCAGTGCACTACCCGTTCCAGCCGGCCAAGCGGCATCATGGCCGGTACGACAAATTCAAGGTGCCATTCCCCCAGACGATGTCGTTGACCGAGCGCAACTATGAGACACAGCCGAACTGGGTGCGCGAGCGGCGCTACGGCATCCACGGCATCGACCACATGGAGACCGGCCCGCTGGACAATGACCCGGTGCCATCCTTCCCCGGGCTATACCGGCGCTTCGCCGAGACGGTGCACGGGCTCGACGAAAACGTCGGCCGAATTTTGGACTACCTCGACGCGTCCGGCTTGGCCAAAGACACGCTCGTGCTGTACCTCGGCGACAACGGCTTCGCGCTGGGTGAGCATGGATTTTACGACAAACGCGATGCCTTTGAAGAGTCGATCCGCATCCCGATGCTCGCCTACGCGCCGGGCCGAATCCAACCCGGCACAACGATCAGCCAGATGTCGCTCAATCTCGACATGGCACAAACCGTCCTTGCCGCGATGGAGGTCGCCAAGCCAAGCGGCACACCGGAGATGTCCGGCCGCTCGCTGCTGCCGCTGCTGCTTGGCCAAGCGCAGGCCGACTGGCGCAAACATCTCCTCTACGAATACCACTGGGAATGGAACTTCCCGGCCACACCGACCACCCTGGCCATCCGCACCGACCGCTACAAATATATCTATTACCACGGGATTTGGGACAAAAACGGGCTGTACGACCTGCAAACAGACCCACACGAAAGGCACAATTTGATCCGTGTGCCAGCCTTCGCCGAGATGGCCGACAAACTCAAAACCCAGTTGTTCACCGAACTCGGCGAGATGGGCGGCCTCACCATGCCGATTCGCCCCCCGAAAGATTTCCAGTTTTACGATCGCAAGCTCCGGCGTTGACCCGGCGCTTGGCTTCCATAAACTCCCCGACCCGATTTGAACCATGAGCGACGACTCCAAAACCAAAACCTACCCGCCCAGCGCCGAGGCTTCGGCCAATGCACACATCTCCTCCCTCGAGCAGTACCGCGAACTTTACGATCGATCGATCAACAACCCGGAAGGGTTTTGGACGGAGCACGCCGAACGCCTGCATTGGTTTGAAAAATGGAACACGCTGCGCAATTGGGACTATCACAAGGCGGAGATTCAGTGGTTCATCGGTGGCAAGCTCAATGCCTGCTACAACTGCGTCGACCGCCATGTGGACGACGGCCACGGCGACGACACCGCGCTCATTTGGGAAGGCAACGACCCGAACGAAAGCCGCACGTACACCTACGCACAACTGCAGGTCGAGGTGCAAAAGGCCGCCAATGCGCTGAAGGATTTGGGCATCGAAAAAGGCGACCGCGTTTGCATCTACTTACAGATGATCCCGGAGTTGACCATCGCCATGCTCGCCTGCGCGCGGATTGGCGCTATCCACTCGATCGTGTTCGGCGCGTTCAGCGCGGACAGCCTCGTCACCCGCATCAATGACTCCGAGTGCAAGGCCATTATCACCCAGGACACCGGCGTGCGCGGCACCAAGCTCGATATCCCGATGAAGGCCAACGCCGACAAGGCCGTCGAAAGTACACCGTCCATTGAGAAGATTCTCGTCGTCAAGCGAACCGGTACCGAGGTCGACATGACCGACGGGCGCGACGTCTGGTGGCACGAGGCCTGCGATGCCGCCGACCCCGTTTGCCCCGCCGAACCGATGGATGCCGAGGATCCGCTTTTCATCCTGTACACCTCTGGCAGCACCGGCAAACCAAAGGGCGTCCTGCACACCACCGGCGGCTATCTCACCTACGCCGCCACCACGCACCACTACGTTTTCGACTACCACCCCGGCGACGTCTACTGGTGCACGGCTGACATCGGCTGGATCACCGGCCACACCTACATCGTTTACGGCCCGATGGCCAACCGCGCCATCACGATGATGTACGAGGGCGTGCCAAACTACCCGGACTTCGGCCGTTTTTGGGAAATCGTGGCCAAGCACAAGGTGAACATTTTCTACACCGCACCCACCGCGTTGCGCGCGCTGATGAAGGAGGGCGACGCTTGGCCAAGCGCACATGACCTTTCCAGCCTCCGCCTGCTTGGCACTGTCGGCGAGCCGATCAAGTCGCCCGAGTGGACGTGGTACCACGAGGTCGTCGGCAAGGGAAAATGCCCCATCGTCGATACATGGTGGCAAACCGAGACTGGCGGCATCCTCATCTCACCGCTGCCTGGCTCGACGCCAACCAAGCCCGGCTCGGCCACCCTGCCATTTTTTGGCATCAAACCGGCGCTCGTCGATGACGAGGGCAACATCATCGAGGGCAATGGAGTCTCCGGAAATCTTTGCATGCTCGAGACGTGGCCCGGCCAAATGCGCGGCGTGTACGGCGATCATCAGAGATTCTTTGACACCTACTTCGCGCGGTTCCCGGGCAAGTACTTTAGCGGCGACGGCTGCCGACGCGACGAGGACGGTTACTAAAGGTTCACCCCTAGAGTATACAACAAAATCATCGTCAGCGGCCACCACCGCGGCAGTGGCGAAGTCGAAGGCGGCAG
>JAPPPH010000136.1 GCA_028817635.1 Verrucomicrobiales bacterium
CCACCGGCGCCGGCCAGACCCCGGCCGCCCACTCCAAGACCGGTGCAGCCTCCGCCCCTGGCGCCGCTGCCTCAGCCCGCGCGGTACCGGTTGCCGTTTCCATCCCAACCGCAAGCGGTGCGGCTGTCTCGGTGGATGTGGACGTTGTTGCCCCAATGAAAGCCCCCAGTTTGGTTGCCAAGGTGGACGACACCGGTGCTGCCAAGTCGATCAATATCACCACGGACGGCTTCACTGCGGATGAGGCCGATACCCACCTTGCCAACATTCAGGATCAGTTGGGTAGTCTCGATAACTTTGAAGTCAACGGCCAAACCTTGAACGCCGACGAGGTGGACATCGTTACCAACGTGGTGGCCACCGGTGACGAGCTTACCCCGTTCCGCATTGAGGTTGAGATCAAGCCCAAGAATCCGGAACAAGATCTGGGACAGGCCAGCGAGATTGGCGTGACCTTTGTACCGCCGCCGGTTGAGCCCACTCCGGGCGAGCTTCCGCCGCCACCGATCGTCCTTCCTCCGGGTCCGCCCGAGGAGTCTCCGGTGTAATTCGGTGCCAGCCAATTTTGAGAACCCGGACACGTGTCCGGGTTCTTTTTTTCCAAACCCACCCTCTCACATCATGCGCACAGTCATCTATCCCGGTAGCTTCGATCCGCCAACCAACGGGCACCTCGATGTGATTCAGCGTGCCTCGCGCCTGTTTGACCGTGTGATCGTCGCCGTGGCACACAATGAAAACAAAAAGCCGTTGTTCAATCTCGCGGAACGCCGCGCGTTGATCGAGCAATCCGTTGCCGAACTCGGCAACGTGGAGGTCGGCGCGTTCGAGGGGTTACTGGTGGAGTACGTGGAAAAACAAAACGGCAATGCCGTCATCCGCGGGCTTCGCGCCGTGTCCGACTTTGAATTCGAGTTTCAAATGGCACTGATGAACCGCAAGTTGAACGAAAAAGTGGAGACGCTGTTCATGATGCCGCGTGCCTCCTACTCGTTCCTCAGTTCCACGCTCGTCAAGGAGATCGCCGGGCTGGGTGGAGACGTCTCGGCGTTCGTTACCCCAGCTGTGCGCGAGGCGTTGCAGGACAAGCTAGGCCAAACGGCCGAAAGTTGAACTCGGCACCCGGCCACGCTGTCTTATCCCTTGGCCAAGCGCTTGGCCAAGCAAAGTAAACCACCCGACAATAACATGCCGCTTTTACTCCAACTCGAATCTCTGGCCAGAGGTTCCGTTTCTCTTAATGGAGAACTCCCGCTGTCCGACTTGGACATGGTATCTCTGGACGACCTTGTCGAGCCGGCCGGCCCACTGGCGTACGACCTGACGGCCGAGAAAAACGGTGATACCATCCTGCTTGAGGGTTCACTGGAAATGCCGCTCATGTGCGAGTGTGCCCGGTGCCTGAAGCCGTTCGAATACCGGGTGGATTTACGCAATTGGAGCTGTCTTTTGCCGCTTAAGGGGGAGGAATCCGTACAGTTAAACGGGGACACAGCGGACTTGACGCCCTATCTGCGCGAAGATACGTTCCTCGCCTTTCCGCAGCATCCGCTGTGTGGGAGCGAGTGTGGCGGCATCGCCAAAACGGCCGAAAACGGGGAGAACCCCGCCCAATCCGGGTCGGCTCCCGACGAGCCCAAAGACAAAAATGTCTGGGCCGAACTCGACAAACTGGACCTCAAGTAAAGGGATCATTTTATGGCAGTACCAAAAGGCAGATCATCCAAAAGCCGCGTGCGCAAGCGCCGCGCGAAGAACATCACCCTGCAGGCACCGCAGTTGAATAACTGCCCGCAGTGTGACCACCTCGGCTATCAATCGCACCGAGCCTGCCCCGAATGTGGGCATTATAACGGTCGACAGGTCGTCTCAATCGAGGTTGGCGCCTAACCCCCTTCCCTCCATTCACAACCGCACCGGAACAAATCCGGTGCGTGAGCATTTCTGATGAGAATCGCTGCCGACGCCATGGGTGGAGATCACGGCTGCAAAGTCGTGGTCGAAGGCCTGTTACAGGCGTTGAGGCAGTATTCTCAGATCGAAAAAATCCTGATCGTCGGCGACGAACCACAACTTGGCCAAGCGCTTGGCCAAGCGACTGATCGCCGGATCGAACTCATCCATGCCCCCGAGGTGCTCACCATGGATGACAAGCCGGTCGAGGGGCTGCGCCGCAAAAAAAACTGCTCACTCTCAGTGGCAATGGATTTGGTCAAGACAGGCGACGCGGACGCCATTATCTCACCCGGCAACACCGGCGGCATGGTGGCCGCGGCCTCGATCAAACTCCGAACTCTTCCGGGGGTGGATCGCCCAGGCATCGCTGCGGTCTGCCCAAGGGATGATGGGAACTTCATTCTGCTCGACGCCGGTGCGAGTGTGGACGGCAAACCCCGACACCTCATGCACTACGCCATCATGGGCGACATTTTCGCGCGGGAGGTACTGGGTGTCCCTCGACCGAGAGTGGGCCTTCTGAGCGTAGGAACGGAGGCAACCAAGGGCGACGAGCGAACGCAGGAGACTTTCCGGTTGTGTCAGGGTTTGGATCTGGATTTCGTTGGCAACGTCGAGGGGCATGACTTGTTTCACAACGGGTTGGACGTGGTGGTGTGCAACGGGTTTGTCGGCAACGTCGTCCTGAAATCCTGCGAGAGTCTCGCGACCTCGATGATGGGTTGGCTCAAGGAGGAGTTGACCAGTGGCCCGGTCCGAAAACTGGGAGCCCTGCTCGCGAAGGATGCCTTTCGCGCGTTAAAAAAACGGGTGGATCCGGACGACATCGGCGGTGCGCCGTTGCTGGGTGTCAATGGCACGGTGACCATCTGCCACGGGTCCGCCGGCGCGAGAGCCATCTGCAACGCCGTGCGTAACACGGCCGAGGCAGTGGATCACCATATCAATGAACTAATTGTTGACGCCGTTGCAAAAGCCAACGACAAATTGGCCACCGCCGCGACTGAGCCGGTTGCGGCCGAAGCATGACCAACCCGGACATCAAAAACCCTCGCGCGGAACACGATTTCGTCGGTCGCACCTGCTCCATCACGGCTGTCGGTTCGTACGTGCCGGAAAAAGTTTTGACCAATGCCGACCTTGAGAAATTGGTCGACACGAACGACGAATGGATCGTTTCCCGCACCGGCATCCGCGAGCGCCGCATTGCCGCGGATGATGAGTACACGTCCGATCTGGGTGCCAAGGCGGCAAAGATCGCCCTTGAACGGGCCAATGTGGATCCGGCTGATGTCGACCTGATCATCCTCGCGACTATCACGCCCGACATGCCCTTCCCTGCCACCGCCTGTTTGGTGCAGGAAAAAATCGGTGCATTCAATGCGGCCGCATTCGACATGGAGGCAGCCTGCTCAGGGTTCGTCTACGCGCTTGAAATCGGCCAGCAGTTTATCATGTCCCGCACTTACGACACCGTACTCGTAATTGGGGCCGAAAAACTTTCCTCCATCACCGATTGGAAGGATCGGGGGACGTGCATCTTATTTGGCGACGGCGCCGGGGCGGCTGTGCTGCAGAGTCGCGAAAACAGTCACGGGCTGCTCACCGCCCGCATGGGTGCCGACGGCCGCAAGGCTTCCATTCTCTCCCAACCGGGTGGCGGCAGCCTGCATCCCGCCTGCAATCAATCCGTCTCCGACCGCCTGCACTACCTGAAGATGGACGGACAGGAAGTTTTCAAAAACGCGGTCACGGCGATGACCAAAGCCTCGAAGGATGCCCTCGCCCGCTGCGAACTCGAGATCAGCCAGATCAAGTGCATCATCCCGCATCAGGCGAATATGCGCATTCTCAAGGCCGTTGGTGACCGACTCGGCGCCAGTGAGAACCAGGTCTTCAGCAATCTGGACAAGTACGGCAACACCTCAGCTGCCTCGGTAGCCATCGCGCTGGATGAAGCCGTTCAACAAGGCCGTGTGGAGCGGGGCGACCTGATTTTGCTGCTCGTTTTCGGGGCCGGACTCACTTGGGGCGCCGCCGTGATCGAGTGGTAACTCCCGCTTGGCCAAGCACTTGGCCAAGTTTCACGGCACCTGCCAGATCATCCTGCTTGGCCAAGCGACACTTTTGACACTTGCCCGGCTGCCCGATTCCTGATTTTCTCCCCGGCACTCTAGAGATGGAATTATTCAACAAGATTCTGAGAACAGCGGTGCAAGGTGGCGCTTCGGACGTCCATATCAAGCCGGACTCACCGGTAGTCTACCGCATCAGCAGCCAGTTGGTTGAGACCGAGATGTCCCAGACCCCCACCCAGGAATGGCTGGAAAAAGTGATCAAGGAAATTGTCCCCGAGCACTTCCTACCCCGGCTCGAGGAGGATCGCGAAATCGACTTCTCCTATTTTCTCGAAGGAGTCGGCCGCTTCCGGACGAACTGTTTTCAACAACTCGGCAAGTGGTGCCTCGCCATGCGTTACGTGGTGGCTGAGGTGCCGAAGATCGAGCACCTGAGCCTGCCCGATGTCATCAAGACGATCGCCGAGGAACACCGCGGCATCGTCCTCGTCGCCGGGACCACCGGTAGTGGTAAATCCACCACGCTCGCCGGGATGATTGACCACATCAACACCACCATGAAGCGCCATATCATCACGCTCGAGGATCCGGTGGAATATGTTTTTGAAGACAACCAATGTGTCATAGAACAGCGCGAAGTCGGTCTCGACACCCCCTCCTACCAGCACGGACTCAAGCACGTGATGCGTCAGGATCCCGACGTGATCATGGTCGGTGAGATGCGAGACGCCATCAGTTTCCGTGCCGCGATGAGCGCAGCAGACACCGGTCACCTGGTGATGTCCACCCTCCACACAATCGACGCACCCCAATCCATCGCCCGTGTGCTCGACTTTTTCCCGTCAGAGGAACGCGAACAGATACGCAAGCAGATGGTCGGCACACTCAAGGCAATCATCGTGCAGCGCATGGCCGTGCGCGAGGATGGCGGTGTCGTTCCCGCGATCGAGATTATGATCAATACCCCAACCGTGGCCAAGTTGATCACCGAGAACCGCACGGAAAAACTTCATGCGGCGATCGAGACCGGCACCGATGACGGTATGCAAAACTTCAACCAGTCGCTATTTCAACTGGTGAAGGACGGCGTCATCACAAAGGAAGAAGCTCTCGATAAGGCCTCCAACCCGCAGGCACTGGAGATGAACTTCAAGGGAATCTTCCTGTCAGAAGGAAGCCGGATCCTAAATTAATCCGCGCCGTTCGCCGGTTGCGCCGTGTGGGTTTTATCGCCACACTCCGCCGCGTGACAAGGCAAACGGTTCAAGGCTTTGCGCCGCGCTTGGTTTTCAGCGCGGCGCTTGTTTTTGGTTTCGCAACATCCTCGCTTGGCCAAGCGGAGACGCCGCGCGTGCCGGCGGTCGGGATTGAGATTCCGGAGGATACTCGGCGCGCCCTGCGCGAACGTACCGATGCACTTGGCCAAGCGATTGCCCAGCTTCGCGACCAATTGGCCAAGTCGCCGCCGCTGCTTCGTTTTCTGCCGGATGTACAGGTGTACCACAAGGCGGTCGACTGGGCGTTGCGACACCGTATTTTCTTCAAAGAAAACGAATTCAAAACCGCCAATGAACTGCTCGCCGAAGGGACTGAACGCGCCAAGCAACTCGCCGAGGGAAAGGCACCTTGGACGCGCAAACCCGGTCTCGTCGTTCGCGGCTACGTCTCCAGACTCGACGGTTCCGTGCAACCGTACGGGTTGGTGATTCCGCAGTCCTTTTCCACCGACCCGTGGCGCAAACGCCGGCTCGACGTCTGGTTGCACGGGCGCGACAACAAGCTCAGTGAACTCAAGTTCATCCAGCAGCGCCGTACCAGCGCCGGTCAGTTCGTGCCGCCCGACACGATCGTGCTCCACCCGTACGGCCGCTTTTGCAACGCCTTCAAGTTCGCGGGCGAGGTGGATGTGTTTGAGGCGCTTGAGCATGTGAAACAAAACTACCCGGTCGACGATTCACGCGTGAGCGTCCGCGGATTCTCGATGGGCGGTGCCGGTTGCTGGCATTTGGCCGCACATTACGCAGGTGATTGGGTGGCGGCGGCGCCCGGGGCCGGTTTCGCCGAGTCGCTTGAGTATCTCGGGCTCGATAAGAAGGGTGTCCTTCCCCCAAAATACGAACGTACCCTTTGGGGGCTTTACGATGCCACGCTGTACGCCGGAAATTTTTTCAACACAGCCACCGTTGCCTACAGCGGCGAGGACGACAAACAGATTCAGGCGGCCCGCATCATGGAGCGGTTTCTCACCGGGGAGGGACTGACGCTGCGGCATGTCATCGGCCCGAAAACCGGGCACAAGTATCATCCCACAGCCAAGGCGGAGATCGACGAACGCATCAACGCGATCGCCGCCCGGGGACGGGATGCCGTGCCCAGTGAGGTACGCCTCGTCACCCGCACGCTGCGTTACAACCGGCAGGCGTGGGTGCAGGTCGATGGTCTCGAGGAACACTGGATACCGGCACGCGTCGAGGCCGGGTTGATTGGCAACCGGCACATCGAGGTCAGCACGATCAACGTCTCGCGCCTCGTTTTGTCGATGCCCTCCGGCACCTGCCCGCTGCGGCCCAATGGTAATCCGACTGTGATCATCGACGGACAACAGTTGATCGGCGACCGGGTTCGCACCGATCGCTCGTGGGAATCTCGCTTCATCAAGGTGCTTGGCCAATGGCGGCCCGTCGGTCGGTTTGAGTTTGCCGGCTTGGCCAAGCGGCCCGGCCTGCAGGGGCCGATCGACGATGCCTTCATGGACCGCTTCGTGATGGTGAAGCCGACCGGCGAGGCGTTAACGGAGGCCTCCGGCAATTGGGTAAGCGCCCAGCTTGGCCAAGCGCTCTCCGACTGGGAACTGCAGTTCCGCGCCAAGCCACGGGTGGTCGATGACATCGAACTTTCTGAAGAGGATATTCGGGAAAACAATCTCATTCTCTGGGGGGACTCCGCCAGTAATTCGGCGATTGCAAAAGTCATCGACCAACTGCCGCTCAAGTGGACACGCGACATGCTGGTGCTTGGCCAGACAGAGGCCAAGCCGGACGCTCACGTGCCTGTTTTAATTTTCCCGAACCCGCTCAATCCCAACCGCTACGTCGTGCTGAATTCCGGATTCACGTTCAGCCGGTTTGGGCACATGAGCAACGCCACGCAAACCCCCAAGCTGCCGGACTGGGCGTTGGTGGACATCACCAAGCCGTACAACGCCGGTGACCCCGAATGCATTGTGGCGGCCGGTTTTTTCGACGAACGTTGGCAGCCAAAAGCTACCGACTGATCGACGTGCGGGTTGCCACCGGAGAGTTCGGCTGTCACCCTGTGCGCCATGCCAATTCGATTTGTTTTTAGCGCCGCCCTGAGCCTTGCCGCCGCCCTGCCCTTGGCCAAGGCCAAACCGGCGAAGCCAAGCGGCAGCGTCTCCATCCTCCCCTCAGACTCCCGGCTGGAAACGTTGTGGGAGCAGGGCGAGTTCACCGAGGGCGTGGCCGTCGCGCCGGATGGGCAGATTTATTTCAGTGACATCCCAAGCAGCGAATCGAAATCCGGGCAAATCCTGAAGTTTAATCCGAAGACCGGAAAAACGACCGTCTTCACTGCGGCGTCGGAGAAGAGCAACGGACTGATGTTCGACCGCGACGGCCGATTGATCGCCTGCTGCGGCGCCAACAACGGCCGCATGGCACTCAGTGAATTTTTACCGGACGGCAAACTCCGCACGCTCTCCGGGATGTTCGACGGCAAACGATACCTCGCCCCCAACGATCTGGTGATCCTTCCGAACGGCCTGATTTATTTCAGCGACCCCCGCTACATCGGCAACGAAAAAGAGGAGCAAAGCCAAATGGCCGTGTACCGGTACGATCCGTTTTCCGGGGAAGCAACTCGCGCGATCGGCGCGGACCAGATCGAAAAACCAAACGGACTCGCGCTCTCCCCCGACAGCCGAACGCTTTACGTGGCGGAAACTAACAACGGCTCAACCGGTGGCCCCAACGCGCCGGAGAATCCGAAGATGGGCCGTATGACTCTCAACGCCTTTCCCATCCGCAGGGACGGCAGCCTCGGCGCGAAAAAAGTGCTCGTTGATTTTGGCGATCAGGCCGGTATCGACGGGATGACGATCGACACCATGGGCAACATTTACGCGGCCGTCCGCTCGGCCAACCGATTCGGTGTCGCCGCCTACACGCCACGCGGCAAAGAGATCGCCTTCATCCCCACCGAAACACTCCCGACCAACTGCTGCTTCGGTGTCGGTGCGGATGCCAACACGCTATACATCACCGCCGGCATCGGGCTGTACCGAATCAAGATGAACGTCTCCGGCTACAACCCCGCCACAGCCCCTTTGGCCAAGCGGATCGACGGCGGTTGGGTTTCGTTGTTTGACGGCAAGTCCGCCGACGGCTGGACGCCGCGCGGAGAGGTGGAATTCCTCAAGGCAGTCGATGGCGAGTTGCACTTGTACTCCACGAAAAATGTCTGGGTGGTGTCCGACGCGCAGGCGACCGATTTCGTGGCACAGCTCGAGGTGAAACTACCGCCTCAATCCGAGGGCAAGGGCGATCACTTCAACTCCGGTCTCGGCTTCCGTCTGATCGGTGAGAAGGGGAAACCGAAAGGCTATCAGTGTGAGATTGAGCGCGCCGCAGCCGGGAAAAACGGTGGCGTGTACGGAATCGGTTTTGGCGGCTGGCTCCACCCGAAAGGCCCGGAACAAACGGCAAAACTCAAGGCAGCCACCAGCGGACTGTTCAACGACGACAACTGGAACAAGATCCACGTCCGAGTGGTGGGCGACCGCGCCCAAACCTGGGTCAACGGCCAGAAGGTTTCCGACGTCCGGGGCATCAAGGCACTCCGCGGTCGGTTTGGCATCCAGCACCATGGATCCGGCGGCACGGTGAAATTTCGCAGCCTACGCTACCGCCCCATCGGCAGCCGAAAATAGTCGCAAATAACTTCCCAGCGCTTGGCCAAGCGGGTAGGTTTCCGGCATCCGAACACATGAAAAAAACTGTTCTATTTTTCTCGCTGGCCGTTGGTCTGGTTTCCTCTCAAGCCGCCAACGGATTGTGGACCAATCCTGAAGACCCGACCCTGCCAATCGATTTCAAGATTCAGGGTGAGTACGTCGGCAAGACTTCCGGCGGCAAAAAACTCGGCGCGCAGGTGATCGCGCTTGATAAGGGCCAATTCCAGGCCGTGCTCCTACCGGGCGGCCTGCCTGGGGCCGGTTGGGACGGCAAAAACAAGTCTCTCCTCGCCGGAGAGCTGGACGGCAAGATCGCAAAATTTTCTGAAGCCAAGGGCAGCCGGAAATATCTGGCCAAGGGCGCAAATGAATTCAGTGCAACCCGACAATTCCCACCCGCCGGGCATCACGCCGCTGAACTGGTCGCCACCGGCAAGGTGATCGAGGGCAAGTACAACGGCGGCGACTCCTTTCGCTTGGAGCGGATCGTTCGCAAAGCCAAGTCGCTTGGCAGGAAGGCTCCCAAAAAGGCGGTCGTGTTGTTCGACGGCAGCAACAAGGACGAGTGGACCGGCGGCCGTGTGGATGCCAAGACCAAGCTGCTCAACACCGACGGCAAGGACATCAAAACCAAGCGCAAATTCAGCAACTACCGGATGCACGTCGAGTTCATGCTCCCATACAAGCCGGCCGGCCGAGGTCAGGGTCGCGGCAACAGCGGCTTCTATCAGGTCGACCACTACGAGGTGCAGATTCTCGACTCGTTCGGACTCGAAGGACTGAACAACGAGTGCGGTGGCGTTTACAGCAAGAAAGCCAGCGACGTGAACGCCTGCCTCCCGCCGTTGCAGTGGCAGACTTACGACGTCAACTTCACCAACGCCGTCGTGAAGGACGGCAAAAAGGTGAAAAACGCCCGCATGACGATTCGCCTCAACGGCATCGTTATCCACGACAACATCGAGATCAACGGCAAGACCGGCGGCAGCCGCAAGGACCCGGAAGGCACACCCGGCCCGATCAAACTGCAGGGTCACAACAACCCGCTGCAGTTCCGCAACGTCTGGATCGTCGAGAAATAAGTTCCTCTCCCCGCTCGGTTAATGCGACGCCTCGCCAAAGCCATCCTTCCCGCAGTCGGTTTTATCGCCGCGACGGGAAACTTGGCGGCGGATGAGGGCGTCGAGTTTTTTGAAAAGAAAATCAGGCCGGTCCTCATCGAGCACTGCTACAAGTGCCACTCGGCCGAGGCGGAGCAGAAGGGCAAACTCAAGGGCAAGCTGCGGCTCGACCTGCGCGAGGCAATCCGCGGGCGCGGCGAATCCGGGCTGATCTCAGTCGTCCCCGGCAAACCGGACGAGAGCAACCTCTACCGGGCGATCACCTACCTCGACCCCGAGCTGGTGATGCCGCCCAAGACGCGCTTGGCCAAGGGGGTCGTGGCCGACTTCAAACGATGGATCGAGATGGGTGCGCCCGACCCGCGCGACGGACGCTTGGCCAAGGCCGAGGCCAAGCGGATCGACTTTGCCGAGGCGCGCAAATTCTGGGCCTTCCGCAGGCCAGGTGAACCGACACTTCCTCCGGTGCAGGCCGGCGCTTGGCCAAGGGAGGATCTCGATTTTTTCATCCTCGCCCAGCTTGAGGCCAACCAACTGAAGCCCGCACCGGCCGCGGCCAAGCGCACTCTCATCCGCCGGGCGACATATGACCTGACCGGCCTACCGCCGACGATGGAGGAGATCGCCAATTTTCTCGCCGACGAATCGCCGGACGCATTCCGCAGGGTCGTCGACCGGCTGCTGGCCTCGCCGCATTACGGCGAAAAATGGGGACGCCACTGGCTCGACGTCGCCCGCTATGCCGACAGTAATGGCCTCGACGAAAACCTCGCGTACGTCAACGCGTTCCGCTACCGCAACTACGTCATCAATGCGTTCAACGAGGATAAGCCGTACGACCAGTTTGTCCGGGAACAAATCGCCGGCGACCTGCTGAAGCCGTCCGGAGACGAACCGGAAACGGCACGGCACGCGCGTCACATTGCCACCGGATTCCTCAGTGTCGGCGCCAAGATGCTCGCCGAGGATGACGGGCGGAAGATGGAGATGGACATCATCGACGAACAGCTCGACACGCTGGGCCGCGCCTTCATGGGCATGACGCTTGGATGCGCGCGCTGCCACGACCACAAATTTGATCCCATCCCCACGAGCGACTATTACGCACTGGCCGGCATCCTCAAGAGTACGCACACGATGGACAATCACAAGGTGGTCGCGCAGTGGCACGAGATCGAGGTCGGCACCGCCGCGCTTCGAGCAAAACAAGCCGAGGTCGACAAGGCGGTGGGCGAACAAAAGAAGGCGATTAGCCAATTCAAAAGCGAGACATCGAGCAGAGCGATCGAGCAAGCCCGGAGCCACGCCGCGGACTACCTGATTCAGGTGCTCATTCAATCCCGTAAGAGCGGTCAAATCGAGCATGCCATCGCTCAACTCGAAGACAAAACAAAGAGGGATCATGCGGAATTTATTTTGATCGAGGCGGAGACGTTTAACCGGGGCAACGGACTCCGCTCCAACGAAAACTACGGGGAAGGAATCGGTATCTTGATCAGCAACGGGCCGACCGAAGTGGAGTACGACGTAACCGTTGCCAAAGCGGGCAACTACGATCTGCACATCCGATATGCCGCGCAGATGGCCCGCCCGGGCGGGCTGAGAGTCAACGGAGATTTGGTCAACAAAAAGGCCACCGGCAGCGTCACCGGCACATGGTATCCCGCCTCACACACATGGCACCTCGAGGGCACCTTCCCGCTCAGCTCTGGGAAGAACGTCATCAAATTTTCCTGGCGCACCCCGACGCCGCACATCGACAAATTGCTGTTCATGCCGGCCGACAAACAGATCCACAGTGAACCGTTCAAAACCGATCACCTCGTCGCCGCCTTTAGCGACCGATGGACGGAGGCACTGAAGCAGGCCGCGAAGGATGCCAAGTCGCCGCTCAACGAATGGCGCGCGTACCTCGATGATCCGCTAAAGCCGATCGACGAAGCCGCAATCGAAGCCATCCGCAATCGGTTCGCCAAGGCCGCAAAAGGCGATCCACTGCACGAACTGCTTCACAAAAAAGATGGCCCATTCAAAATGCCGAAAGAGGTCGAAAAACTTTTCACCAAGGAAGATCAGGACAAGTTGAAACAGCTTCAGGCTAAGCTGGGTGAGATCGAGAAAAGCCGTCCGGCAACACCCAAGGCGATGGCGGTTCGCGAGGGCAAGATACAGGATTTAAAAGTTCACCTGCGCGGCGACTACATGACTCAGGGCGAACTGGCCCCACGCGGTTATCTTCAGGTGATCGCCAACAAAAACGCGTCGACACCACCGAAGGACGGCAGCGGCCGCGCCGGGTTCGCCCAATGGCTGACCGGCGATAATCCGCTCACCGCCCGAGTGATGGCCAACCGGATTTGGCTCTGGCACTTCGGGCAGGGCATCGTCCGCACGCCGGACAACTTCGGCACGCTTGGCCTCCGTCCCACGCACCCGGAACTGCTCGACTGGCTCACGCTGCGATTCGTCGAGAGCGGCTGGTCGATCAAGCAGATGCACCGCATCATCATGAACTCCGCCGCCTACCGAATGAGCACCGAGTTCAGCGAACAGGCCTACGAGATGGATCCCGACAACAAACTGTGGTGGCGGTTCAATCGCCGACGACTCCAGGCGGAGGAGGTGCGCGACTCCCTGCTCGTGGCCGGAGACTCAATCGAGTGGGGCATGAAAGATCAATTGATGGGCTACAATCCTCGCCAGTACGTTTCGCAAAACGACCACCCTTACTTTTTTGGCTCGAGCCGGACGGTCTATCTACCGGTGATCCGCAGTGGCACGTTTGACGTGCTGCAGGCGTTTGACTTTGGCGACCCGGCAGTCATCCAGGGGCAGCGCAGTAGCACGGTTGGTGCGGCGCAGGCGTTGTTCATGATGAATCACGACCTCGTGGCCAAGGCGAGCGGGCGCTTGGCCAAGCGGGCCGGCGGCAACCCGAACCTCGTTGGCGCCACCCACCAGCTTTACGCCGACATCCTGCGCCGCGAACCCAGCGAGAGAGAAACGCTGCGCGCGGTTCAATTCGTCAGCCAAGCGCTTGGCCAAGCGGAGGCCGACCCGCCCAAGGCCACCGAGCAGGCCTGGCTGAGTCTTGCCCGGGTGTTGTTTTCGTCCAACGAATTCATGTTTTTGGACTGATTTTTGGGGTCGCTTTTTTATCGGGGCAGCCTAGTCTCGGCGGGTCCTATTTTTTGTATGAACAAAGGAGGTTCAGTTTGCTGCGGATACGACGCCCCGCCGTTGACCCGGCGGGAGATGCTACAGAAGTCGAGTGCCGGCTTTGGGGCGTTGGCCTTGGCAGGGCTGCTTGGCGAGGAGGCCAGGGCTGCGGCCACGGACAATCCGCTGGCTTCGCGCCAGCCGCATTTCCCGGCCAAGGCCAAGCGCATCATTTTCCTGTTCATGCACGGTGGCGTGTCGCAGGTCGACTCGTTTGACTACCGCCCAGCCCTGCAGCGCGACACCGGCAAGCCGTATCCCGGCAAGAAACCGCGTATCGTCTCGAGCGCAACCGGCAACCTCGTCGCCTCGCCGTACAGCTTCAAGCAGTACGGCCAATGCGGCCAGTGGGCGTCCGATATTTTTCCGCACATCGCGTCGATGTCGGATGACCTCTGTTTCATCAAGTCGATGTACGGCTCGAACTCCCGGCACGGCTCGGCTCTGCTGGAGTTGCACACCGGCTCAGACACATTCATTCGTCCGTCGATGGGTTCGTGGCTCAACTACGGGCTTGGTTTTGAAAACCAAAACTTGCCCGGCTACATCACCTTTAAACCGACCGGAACGCACGGCGGAATGAACGCCTGGTCGTCCGCGTTTTTGCCGGCACACTATCACGGGGTGCAGATCGGCACCAAGGCGACTCCGATCGACAGGGCGAAGATTCCGTTCATCGATCGCAACGGCAAACCACTCTCGAGCCAGCGTCGCGAACTCGACTTGCTTGCGCAGATCAATCGCGAACACCTCAGTGAACGCGGTCACGACAACAAGCTGGAGGCACGCATCAACTCGTTTGAGCTGGCCTTCCGCATGCAGGCCGCCGCGCCGGAGATTCAAAACATCGACAACGAAACCGAGGCGACGAAAAAACTTTACGGGCTGGACGACCCGAAGACGCGCGACTTTGGCCGGCAATGCCTGATGGCGCGCCGCTACTCCGAGGCCGGCGTCCGGTTCGTGCAGTGCAGCCAGGGCTACTGGGACGCGCACGGTGGATTGAAAAACAATCACCGCGACGTCGCCGGCAATGTGGACAAACCGATCGCCGGGTTGATCGCCGACATGAAGGCGCGCGGCCTGCTGGAGGACACGTTGATCCTGTGGGGAACAGAATTTGGCCGCACGCCGGTTGGCCAAGGGAGCGACGGACGCGATCACAATCCGCACGCGATGACATTTTTCCTCGCCGGAGCGGGAGTCAAACCGGGCATCGCCTACGGCAGTACGGACGACCACGGCTACTACGCCACCGAGAACCGCGTTCACTTTCACGATCTGCAGGCAACCATCCTGCACCTGTTCGGCCTCGACCACAAACGGCTGACCTACCGCTACGCCGGCCGCGACTTCCGCCTGACGGATGTGCACGGAGACGTCGTCCACGACATTCTCACCTAACCATGTGCCGCCTCGCACTGATCGCGCTGGCTTGTTTGATTTTTGCAAGCCAAGCGCAGGCCAAGCTGAAGGTGTTTATTCTCGCCGGGCAGTCCAACATGCAGGGTGCCGGCGCGATCAAAATAAATCCGAAGAGCAAAAACGGCGGACAGGGGACACTCGAATATCTGGTGAAAGAAAAGCGCTTGGCCCACGTGGTGGATGCCAATGGTGACTGGGTCGTGCGGGATGACGTGTGGATCAAATACTTCGACCGCAAGGGCGGACTCACGATCGGGTACGGAGCCAAGCGCGACAAGATCGGACCGGAGTTTCAGTTCGGCCACGCGATTGGCCAGGCGCTCGACGAACAGGTGCTGCTGATCAAGACCGCCTGGGGCGGACGATGCCTCGCGACCGATTTCCGGCCGCCCCGCTCCGGCGGGCGCCATCTCAAGTCCGGTTCACCCGGCGCCTACTACACGCTCATGGTGGAGGAAATTCATTCCGTTTTGAAAAACCTGAAAACGCACTTCCCCGAGTACGATGGCAAGGGCTACGAGATTGCCGGCTTCGGCTGGCATCAGGGCTGGAACGACGGACTCAAGAAAGAATGGGTGGCGGAGTACGAGGAGAATTTGGCCAACCTCATCCGCGATTTGCGCGATGAGTTCAGCGTGCCGAACATGCCGGCCGTGATCGCGGTCAGCGGCTTCGGGGGGCGCAAGCAAAAGATCGACCGGCGGCTGGGCATCATCGCGGCACAGCACAACGTGGCCAAGATGCCGGAATTCGCCGGCACGGTGGCCAGCGTGGAGACGCGAGACTTTTTTCGGCCGCCGGAAAACTCCCCCTCCCGACAGGGCTACCACTGGAACAGCAACGCTGAGACGTACTTCCTCATCGGCGACGCCATGGCCCGGGCGATGTTGAAACTGCTCAAGTAACGCACATTTTTCGTTCAACCGGCTTGGGGCTGTGGTAACAGTTGCCCCGCGCTATGTCCGATCCGCGATACAAAAAACTCGCCGAAGTCCTCACTGGCTACTCCACCGAATTGAAGAAGGGCGACACCGTCCTGCTCGACACCACCGACACGCCCGATGCGTTTACGATCGAGTTGGTTCGCGCCGCACGCAACCGAGGGGCCACTCCGCTCGTCGAGACTCGGCAGAGCCGTGTCGTGCGAGAGATGCTCATGGGAACCGATGAAGCCCATGCCAAGACCGTCCGCGATGTCGAACTGAGCCGCATGAAAAAATGCGACGCGTACGTTGCGGTTCGAGGTGCCAAAAATTCCACCGAAAATTCCGACATCCTCTCCGAAAATCTCTCGATGTACTCCCGCACCCTGCGGCCGTTGCTCAACTATCGCGTCAACAAAACCCGCTGGGTGGTCATCCGCTGGCCCAATGGCGCGATGGCACAGGGCGCCGGCATGAGCACCGAAGCGTTTGAGGATTTCTTTTTCCGCGTCTGCACGATGGACTACGCCAAGATGGCCAAGGCACAGAAGCCACTCATCAAGCGCATGGCCAAGGCGGACAAGGTACACCTCAAGGGGCCGGGCACCGATCTGACATTCAGCATCAAGGGACTCGGCGCTGTCGGCTGCGCGGGCGACCGCAATATCCCGGACGGCGAGGTCTTTTCCTGCCCGGTAAAAAAGTCGGTCAACGGCGTGATCCAGTACAACACCCCGTCCATCTACGCCGGCACTCGGTTCGAGAACATGCGGCTCGAATTCAAGAACGGCAAAATCGTCGACGCCACAGCGAGCGACACCAAGCGCATCAACGAGATTTTCGACACCGCCCCCGGCGCGCGCTATGTCGGCGAGTTCTCGCTTGGCTTCAATCCCCACATCAAGGAGCCGATGTGCGACATTTTGTTCGACGAAAAGATCGCCGGGTCGCTGCACTTCACCCCCGGCCAAGCGTACGAAGAGTGCGACAACGGCAACCGCTCCGCCGTCCACTGGGACATGGTGCTGATCCAACGCCCGGAATACGGCGGCGGCGAGGTTTGGTTCGACGACGAGTTAATCCGCAAGAACGGCATGTTTGTCCCGAACGACCTTAAGCCACTCAATCCGAACAACTTAAAGTAGTGCGCTTGGCCAAGCGATTGGGTTGTGAACAACTTTTTTTGTGAAAATGTCGAATTCCGACATAAATGGGTTGTGTATCGCCCGTTTTTTGGCATAAATCCCGTCCACTTTTTAGGAAGTGGCTCCTTTTTTACGAAGGGAGCAAGCAGCCAATCCGTTTTTTTTGGATGAATTTCCGCCGCTTTTTACTCGCCATAACATTGATCGTTGCCCTGCCGATGCCGGCTCTTTTCGCCGACGCAGAAGGCACCGCCGCATCCTCCACCGAAACCGCCGCAAACCATGGAGACGATGCCCATGGACACGAAGGCGGGCATCACGGTTTACCCAAGAACGCTGTCCCACTTTTTTTCGAGTACAAAGTCGAGACTGAAGTCATTGGTGAAAACGGAGAGCCTGTCATTGGTAAAGACGGAAAGCCTGAAACGAATGAAAAGCTGGTATTCGCCATCACCAACTCGATGGTGGTTACTTGGATCGTGGCACTTGGCCTGATTCTCGTCGCGCAAATTGCCACCAAAAAGCCCAAGTTGGTGCCAACCGGCCTGCAAAACTTTGTCGAATGGATCGTTGAAAGCTTGATCGGCTTTTTCGAAGGCATCCTCGGAGCCAAGCTGGCTCGCGAAACGTTTTGGTTTTTTGGAACCATCTTCATTTTTATCCTGTTCAGCAACTGGTTCGGCCTTATCCCTGGCGTGGGTACAGTAGGTTGGGCTCATGGTGATCCCGGCTTTTTTCACTCGGAACACTTGAGTGCTCCACTGTTTCGCGGTGTGAACGCAGATTTAAATATGACCGCTGCGATGGCCCTGTTTTTCTTTGCGCTCTGGATTTTCTGGTCGCTCAAGGCAATCGGGCCGGGTGGGTTCTTCTTACACATTTTTAACGTCAAAGGACACGGTTTTACAGTGATGGGAATCTTCCTTTTGCTGATTTACATCTTTGTCGGCGTGGTGGAGGTGGTGTCCATCAGCGTTCGCCCAGTGGCCTTGATGTTCCGTCTCTACGGCAACGTGTTTGCGGGTGAGAATATCCTTGAGACGGTCATGGCTCTGGGCGGCCCGTACTTTGGTTGGCTGGCTGTCCTGCCGTTTTACTTTTTGGAATTACTCGTCGGATTTGTGCAGGCACTTGTGTTTGCCCTGCTGACAGCGGTGTTTACCTCACTGATGTGCAGTCATCACGATGAGGATCACGCACACTGATAAGACACTTTTGGTGGTCAGACCATGCTGGATCGTGGGGGCCATCAAAGAAACTGATAACATAACAAACAAACA
>JAPPPH010000294.1 GCA_028817635.1 Verrucomicrobiales bacterium
CAGCGGCAGGAACGAACGCCCGTCCTTACGGTCGGGACTTGGCATGCCAAACGCCTCGAGCAACGTCGGCAGCAGGTCCACCGTCGAGATCATGTGCCGCCGATCGACTTGTTTCGCGGCAACCACGCCGGGCCAGCAAACGATCAACGGCGTGCGTGTGCTCTCCACGTAACAGTTCGTCTTGGCGAACGGCGCGGACATGCCGTGGTCGGACAGGAACACCACGATCGTGTCGTCAACCCGGCCGGCCTCGGACAATTCATCAAGGATCACGCCGACCATGTCGTCCAACCTCCGGGTGGAGGTACAATAGCCGGCCATCTCCTTTCGGATGTCCGGCAGGTCCGGCAGAAAACCGGGCACCTTCACCTCATCCGGCCGGTAGGTGCGCGATGAGGCGGCACGCTCAAAGTTACGATCCTTCGATGAGCCGCCACCGTAGGGCCGGTGCGGATCGTGCGAACTGGCCATCAGGAAAAACGGCTGCTGCGACTCCGCTGCCATCTGAAAAAACGAACGCGCGAACCGGCGATACTGCGCAGGGTCACGGCCCCACTTGTTTTCGTCGCCGGTGCCCTGCCAGCGATACACCACCGACCAGTGAAACACATCCTGCTGCCGGAGCGGCTTGCCCACCGTGCCGCAAAAATAACCCTCCTCGCTCAAGATCGCTGGGAGGGTCGGCGTGCCCGGCCGGATTCGCTGAAATCCTTCCGCACCGTTGTTGTGCGGGTACAACCCGGTAAGCATCACGCTGCGCGACGGAGTGCAGACGGCAATGTTCACGTAGGCGTGCTCGAATCGCATCCCGGCGGCGGCCAAGCGGTCGATGTTTGGCGTGATCTCCGGCGCCGCGCCGCCAAAGCAACCGGGCGAATCCCAGTTCATGTCGTCGGCAACGATCATCAGGATATTCGGTCGCTTGACCGGGGCGCGCTGCTGCGACCACATCGACTGCGCTTGGCCAAGTGCTAGGCCTGCGACCAATAATAGTTTGAGTGAATTTGTCATGCGACGTCCAGCTTGGCCAAGCGATGGTTCAGCACAACGTTATTTTTCCGCCTCCATCACCCAAGCGAGGTTGAACCGGGCCAGCCAATCCTTGCCGGCGAGGAGATAGATTTGACCTTCGCTGGGTGTGCCCTTGCGCCCGGCAGCCAGCCACGTGTAGTTGCCAGGGCCAGGCCGAACCATGCGCTTGGCCGGCCACGTTTTGCCGCCATCGAAACTCACGCGCACGGTGATGTTTTCGCGTGACGGCCCCGGGCCGGGGGCACTGTAAACCAAAATGTCTCTCCCCTCGTACGGCAGTCGCAAAAGGCCGGCCTTGCATCCGTAGACATCCGGCGGGCCATCGAACAATTCGTCGTCCTCATGCTCGTCAACCCACGTTTCACCGTGGTCATAGCTGTGCGCGATGCGGCGATTGCCGGGGCGACTGTGCGTGCGGGAATTGTAGTAGACACTGCCGTCGGAAAGCTCCGCCAAGCCGGCTTCCCCCGTGCCACCCAACGGGAAGGGCGCGCTCGGAATCCACGTCCGGCCACCGTCGTCGCTGTAGATCGAGTTGCTGTAATGATCGTTAAAATGTTTCTGACCCTTGCCCTTGTTCAGGTAGCCGACGAACACGCGGGTGGGCATGAGCAAGCGGCCCTTTTTTTCGCCGTACTTCAGTGTCACGCCGGGATCACACGAAAGCAGCGTGGCACTGAGCCAGCCGTTTTTGTCCGGCTTGATGGTGATTTTTTCGGTGACCCAGGTTTTGCCGTGATCCTTGCTTCGATACAGGATCGGGGCCGGCATGAGGCTGGAGGCGAAGATCATGACATCACCGGTATTCTCGTCGACGAGCACGTTGCCGGCCTCACTCCAGCCAACAGTTGGGCCGCGATAACGGCCATCGTCCGACATGTCGTGCCCGATCGGAACCGTCTTGCCGACAACGATCTCCGGCCCCCAGGTTTTACCACCGTCCTCGCTGCGTTTGACGAGTACGACGCGACGCTCGAGATCGTCCTTCACCAGCAGCAGCGTGCCGTCCATCGCCACTGCGATGGTGCCCATGCGAACCTCCTCGTCCCTGATTTCGAGAAACGGCTTGAGCGTGCTTTTGGCATCCAGCGGGTCGGTGCCCTCCAGCAACTCGTAACCATCCGGCATGCGATCGCCATCCGTGTCAGCCAGCGTCGGGTCGGTTCCGGTTCGCCCAAGCTCCTCGGCATCCTTGAGACCGTCGTTGTCGGTGTCCGGCTTGAGCGGACTGGTCTTGTAACGGTTCACCTCGGTGCCATCCGCCAACCCGTCACCGTCCGTGTCGGCTCGGTCGAGGGCGGTCTTCAACGCATACTCCGTCGCATTGTCGAGACCGTCGCCATCAAAATCCCTTTTCGAGTCACCCGCAGTATTCGGATCCAAAAACACGTACCGGTTCTCGATGCCATCCGCCAGCCCGTCGCCATCCGTATCCACCGGCAGGATCGGCTCGGCGAACCTACCGCCCAGCCCGTACTTGTCATTAAGATACCAGCTCACCGCGTTGAATTCATCGTCCTCAAACACATCGCTGCCATCGCGTGTCAACAGTCGGTTAAAAACCAAAATCTCCGCAATCTCCCCACTGAAAAACCACTCAGCACCCGGTTCCCCCGGGGCATCCAACAACCCATGCCCGCCGACCTGCACGAAGCGCACCGGATCGAGCGACAGCATCGAGGAATGGTTGGCACGCGCCTGTTGATCCGCCCCGTCGAGGTACATCCGGATGCTCGCCTTCTTTTTGTCAAACTCCACGGTAAACAAGTGAGGCTTGGCATCGGCCCACGGCTCGTTGGTTTGTAGTTTTTCTACGGTACCATCGGCGCCGTTGTGCAGGGCAAACCAGCCCTTGGCATCCCTGCCACGCCGGATGCCGACACCGCCACGCCCGTTTTTGAATCCGGCATTCGGGCCAAGCGTCAGCGCCGAGATCGCGCTCTTTTGATCCCAGCGGCCCACTAGAAAAATCGTTCCCTGGTTTAAGGCGAACTCCGACTTCACCCGACCGATCAACCCCTGAGTTTTAGCGAAGTTTGATCCGCCACCCCCTCCAAACTTCAACGCCGGTTTCCCACCAAAACCGGGTGCAGCCGCCAGCCACTCCGGCCATGTCGCCGGGTCTTCGTAGGCATTGGCCAGATGATTGCCTCGCCCGGAATAATCCGCCCAACCCTTCACTCCATTGGCTGTGCCGCCCTTGGCCGACTGATCCCCACGTGTCACCCCGGCGTCGGCCTTGAGCAACAATTGCAGCCCGTCCATCTGCCGGATGAAGGATTCCACATCCGCTTGGCCAAGCGCCTGATTTTGGCCGGTGGCTCCCAACGTCAAACCAAGTAACACCGCCGCCCAACGGCAGTAAAACAAATCAATTCTCATGAATGAACGGCGGGAGCTTGCTCAAGCGCTTGGCCAACGGCAAGCGGTTTGTGTTCGCTTGGCTAAGCGCGACCGGACACGGATTGCCCTTGCCCCGGCCACGACTTCGGGGGAGGGTTGCCGCATCCAAAAAACGATTCAGCCAATGAACAACGAAAACGACCCGACCCAAAAACTCACCGCCCCGTGGGGCACTCCGGACAACGCGGACAACGCTTTCTCACGCCGCTCCGCCTTCAAGATGGCCATGGCCGCCACCGGCCTGGCCGCCACCGGCGCCGCTACTCAGCCCAAAGCACAACCCGGCCCCGCGCCGAAACCCGCGCCCGATTCCCGACGGGCCGCCACCAAGCGCTACGGGATGAAGAAGTCGATCAACCTTTGGGCGTTCCCGTACCCGGGCCGGATGAACCTGCGCGAGTGCCTGCAGTTGGCCAAAGACGCCGGCTTCGACGGCATCGAGTTGAACTACGACCTCGAGAGCGATCTCTCGCCCAAGGCGGGGCCAAGGGATTTTCAAAAAATCCGGAAGATGGCCGACGACATCGGCATCGCCATCAGCGGCCTGTGCTCATTTTTGTTCTGGCCGTATCCGCTGACGAGCAACGATCCCACCGAGCGAGCGCGAGGGATGGAGCTGGCAGGATTGATGACTGATGCCGCACACCATCTCGGCACCGAGAACCTGCTCTTAGTGCCGGGCGCGGTACACATGCCATGGCGCGAGGATCACGATCCTACGCCGAACGATCTCTGCGACCAGCGCGCCCGGGAGGCGATCGGCAAGCTGCTGCCCAACGCCGAGAAACTGAACGTGCACCTCAACATGGAGAACATCTTTTTCAACGGCTACCTGCTGTCACCGGAGGAGATGATCCGGTTTGTCGACAGTTACGACAGCGAACACATTCATGTCCACTTCGACACCGGCAACATCATGCTGTTCCAGTTTCCCGAACACTGGATTCGCATCCTCGGCAAACGCATCCGCAACGTGCACCTGAAGGAGTTCACC
>JAPPPH010000258.1 GCA_028817635.1 Verrucomicrobiales bacterium
TGACCGGTTCCGCATCAGGTTCAAGGAGCAGGGAGAGAGCGCGTTCGTCATTGCCGACAAGGGCCAGCTGAATCAGGAGACCGGCGAGGTTTTTGCCGAGGGCAACGTCACGCTGCAGAGCGAGGATCGGGTGTTTACCTCCGACCGGCTGTTTTACAACTTCCGCACCCGCTCCATGCAGACCGACAACTTTCGCGCGGGGCAGACTCCGTTTTTTGTCGAGGGCACCAACATCAAGGGTGACGCGACGAAAAACGAGTACTCCGCCGAGGACGTCTGGCTGACAACCGACGACCGTTCCGATCCGCTTCTCAAGATTCGAACCCGCAGCCTGAGCATCAGCCCAGGCAAATTTGTCGAGGCCAAGGGCGCGACGTTGTACGCGGGGAACGTGCCGGTGTTTTATTTCCCGTACTACCGCCGCCGACTGGATCAGCCACCGAACCACTGGAGTCTCACACCGGGATACCGCAGCCGCTACGGAATGTTTATTGAGGGCACATACAACTGGCATTTGAACGACCAATTGAACGGTGCCGCACGACTGGACTATCGCACGCTTCGAGGCTTGGCCGGTGGGCTGGATTTGAATTACGACCTTGGCCAAGCGGGGCAGGGCGACGCCTCGGTCTACATTCTGGACGACCGCGATCCACAATCCGGTGCCGGCAGTCGCTCAGGCAGCACGGACTTTACCACGCGCACCGATCGCCATCGACTGAGCCTGTACCACTCGGTGAACGTCCAGACCAATCTCACTGCGAAACTGCTGTTGCAGGATCAGAGCGACCCGTTCATGAACCGCGACTTTTTCGAGAGCGACTTTCGCCGTAACCCGCAGCCGGCCTCGCATGTCGAGATCGCGAAACACTGGGACAACTATAGTATCAGCCTGTTGGCCCAGCCACAGGTGGATGACTTTTACCAAACTGTCGAGCGGTTGCCAGAGTTGCGCGCGACCGGCTTGCGTCAGCGGCTTGGCTCGACGCCGTTGTTTTACGAGAGCGAAACCTCGCTTGGCCACTTTCGCTTCAGCCCGGCAGACAGCCAACTGCACCTCGACGAGTACGAGGCATTCCGTGCCGACACTCATCAACAGTTGCTCCTGCCGCGGACGTACTTCGACTGGCTCAATGTCACGCCGCATGCCGGCGCGCGACTCACTCATTACGGTTCACGCTCGGGCGGCGATCCCGCGCTTGGCCAAGCGGGAGACGTGGATCGGTTCGTTTTCAACACCGGCGTGGAACTGTCGTTCAAGGCATCCAGCACTTGGGCCGATGCGCAGAGTTCGCTGCTCGACATTGATGGACTGCGGCACATCGTGCAGCCGATGATGAACTATGTGTTCGTGCCAGAGCCAAGCGAGCGTCCGTGGGAGCTGCCACAGTTCGACCGCGACCTGCACTCGCTGCGGCTGCGCCCGATCGATTTTCCCGACTACAACTCCATCGACACGATCGACTCTCGGAATGTCCTGCGCTTGGGCGTCCGGAACCGCCTGCAAACCAAGCGCTTGGGCGAGGTGGACGATGTGTTGAACTGGGAACTGTTCACCGATTGGCGGCTGGAAACGGAGGCGCACGAAGCACGCTTCAACGACGTGTATTCCGACCTCGAACTCAAACCGCGCTCGTGGCTGCTGCTGGGTTCCGAGCTGCGTTACGACCCCAACGAACGCCTGCTTAACGAGGCCAATCACACGATCTCCCTCCTGCCCAACGACCACTGGAGCCTCACACTGGGGCACCGCTACCTCCGCGATTGGTCGCCAGACGAGTTGAAGGAGCGTTACCCGTACGACCCGTTTTTCGAAAACGTGCTCGACGAGGATTGGCGCTGGGGAAACAACCTCCTCTACAGCCGTGTGTACTATCGGCTCAACGAGGAGTGGGGCTTCCGAATGATCCACCAGTTCGAGGCCAGCGACGGGACAATGGAGGAGCAAAGTTACAGCCTGTATCGAGATTTCTCGAGCGTGACTTCGGCACTGCGCTTCCGATTGCGCGATCATCGCTCCGGCAAGAACGACTTCAGCGTCAGTTTGTTGTTCTCGCTCAAGGCACTCCCGAGCATCGGTCTTGGTGACGACAGCAACCGCCTCGAGACCCGCCTCTATCGTTAGTCGGTTTTCACCACCACCCCCCACCCCGGCCGCTCGCCCACATCATAGGTGGCGAACCGATTGAGTGCCCCGGTATTCGAATTGATCTTGAATGCCGCCAGTTTACCCGAGGCTTGGCCGGCGGCGTAAAGGAAACGCCCGGTCGGGTCGATGTTGAAACCGCGCGGCACGGCCTCGGTGGGGGTGATCCCGATTCCCTTGAGCGCACCTGTTTTTGGATCAGCAGCAAACCCGGCCAGACTGTTGTGCCCGCGATTGGCCACGTAGAGAAATCGACCGTCCGGTGTGATCTCAATCCGCGCATTCGAGTTTTTACCAAGGTATGATTTGGGGAGCGTGCTAAGCTGCTCGCGAAACGTGAGCTGTCCATCTTCGCGATCGACATCAAACGCAGCGATTGCGCTTCCCTGTTCGTAGTCGAAGTACGCCACGTCCAGTTTGGGATGAAGCGCGAATTGGCGCGGCCCGGTGTTCTCGCCGGTGTTCACCCTCGCCGGTTTCAGCGCAGTAAACCGGCCGCTATTTTCATCGAAACTAAACTGGAAAATAGTGTTCGGGCCGGTGTGCGGCACGTAGGCGAAGCGGTTGTCTCGGTCGGTCATGATCGCGTGTGCCTTGTCCGCGGTGGGCAGTTCCTGCGTCGCCTTCGCGCTGATGCGCCCGTTTTTATCGATCGCGTGAGAGGTGATTTTTCCTTCTGTGTAATAGGCGGTCAACAGGTGGCGCCCGGTGCGGTCGGTTGCGACATACGCCGGATTCACGCCGGCTGGGACGACGTTAATGAGCGACAAGCGACCGTCGCTTGGCGAAATGCGGAACGCAGCCAGTTTTCCGGCAGACCGCACCGACGCAAAAAGAAACCTGCGATCCGGCGAAACACAAAGCGGTCCGGCGCTGCCTTCAAGCTCGGTCTCCGATGTCCGGCTCAACGTACCGTCTGAACCGTTCACCGCGTGAACGACGATTTTGTTTTCACCGTCCAGCGAAACATAGGCGAACGAGCCGGCAACAGCCCCGCTTGGCCAAGCGAGGATCGTTGCAAACAGCGTTGAATACAGTGAGGCGAGAAAACGGGAGCTCATGACACCCCGACCGTCATCCTGTTTGCCACTGAATACAAGCCCGGGGTGTCACCTCGCTTGGCCAAGCGCTTGGTCAGTTTATTTTGACTGGCAAAAAATGGAACGCGGCATACTCTCCGGCCGACTTTTACCATGAATGTAAAACGCATAATTTCATCGCTTGGCCTGATGTGCGTCACCGCTTTGGGGGCAGGCATCGCCACCGCGGAGCAGAGCCTGCCACGTAGCACACCGGAGGCACAGGGAGTGGACTCGGCCGGCATCCTCAATTTCGTGAAGGCCGCCGACAAGGAACTCGACTCGATTCACAGCTTTATGCTCGTGCGGAACGGGAAGGTGGTTGCAGAAAGTTGGTGGGCTCCAGAGACAGCGGATAAGCCGCACATCATGTGGTCACTCACCAAGAGCTTCACCTCCACCGCCGTGGGACTCGCGCAAGCCGAGGGTAAGTTGTCGGTCAGTGACAAAGTGTTGAAGTACTTCCCCGATACTGCCCCGGAGAATCCGTCTGAGCATCTCAAGGCAATGACCATCCACGACCTATTGACTATGTCCACCGGGCACGAGCAACCTCCGCGCGTCAGAGAAAGCGATGTCGACTGGACAAAACAGTTTTTCGCGCATCCCGTTAAGAAAAAACCGGGGACGCTGTTCCGGTACAACACGGCCGCTTCGTACATGCTCGGAGCGATCGTGAAAAAAACCACCGGTGAAGATTTAGTCGATTACCTCGAGCCGCGCCTGTTCAAACCGCTTGGCATCGTGAAGCCCAAGTGGTTGACCAGTCCGCAGGGGTTGAGCATCGGTGGATACGGCCTGTATGTGCGCACGGAGGACATCGCCAAGTTCGGCCAACTTTACCTCCAGAACGGCAAGTGGAAGGGTAAACAATTGTTGCCGGAAAACTGGGTCAAGGAGGCCACGAGCAAACAGGTCGACAACAGCAATGGTATCATTTCAAGAAACTCAGACTGGCTGGTTGGGTATGGCTATCAATTTTGGCAGTGCCGGCATGGGGTCTATCGTGGAGACGGCAAGGACGGCCAGTTTTGCATCGTGATGCCGCAGTACAACACCGTCGTCGCTATGACCGCCAACAACCGGGATATGCAGGCCCAATTAAACTTAGTCTGGGAACACCTCCTCCCCGCCTTGAAGGACAAGCCGCTGCCCGCCAACAAAAAGGCCCAGCGGAAACTGAAGCGCGCGGTCGCCAAGC
>JAPPPH010000474.1 GCA_028817635.1 Verrucomicrobiales bacterium
ACTTGATCAAGGGTGTGGTTGGCTGGGTGGACCTCCGGTCGGAGGTGGTCGAGGAGCAATTGGCAGAGTTCGCGACTCACCCGAAATTTGTCGGGGTACGCCACGTCGTTCAGGATGAACCGGACGATCAATTCATGCTGCGGCCGGAATTCATTCGTGGCATCAGCAAATTGCAGGCATTCGATTTACGATACGACATTCTGATATTTCCCCGTCAACTCCCGGCTGCGATTGAATTGGTAAAACAATTTCCGGAACAACCGTTCGTTCTCGACCATATCGCCAAGCCGTTAATCAAGGCGGGAACGCTGATTCCGTGGGAGGCACAAATCCGTGAGCTGGCCCAATTCGAAAATCTGACCTGCAAAGTGTCCGGGATGGTCACCGAGGCCGATTGGCAAAACTGGGTGTCGGGAGATTTCCGGCCCTATCTCGATGTCGTTTTTGAGGCGTTTGGGGAGGACCGGTTGATGTATGGCTCCGATTGGCCGGTCTGCCGGTTGGCTGGAGAGTATGGCCGAGTGTACGGGTTGGCAGAGGAGTACGTCAGCCAGTTTTCCGACGAAGCCCGGACCAAGTTTTTTGGAGAGGTGGCGTCGGCCTTTTACGGCCTCAAGGCGTGACAGCGAGCCGCTCGGCTTCCTCTTCACCGCCCAGCATCACGCCGTTTTCCTTGTAGCGTTTCAGCAAAAAATGGGTGGCGGTCGAGGTGACACCCTGAATCGTAGCCAGTTTCTCTGAAACAAACGAAGCAACCTGCCGGAGGTTCGCGCCATCGACGATCACTAAAATATCGTAGCTACCGGACATCAGGTAACAGGAACTGACTTCGTCGTACTTGGCGATCCGATTGGCCAAGCGGTTAAAACCGCCGTCGCGCTCGGGGGTGAGATTGACTTCGATGACAGCCTGCACTCCATCGGTGTCGGAGACTTCGTCGCTGAGGATGGCCTGATAGCCAAGGATGGTTCCCTCGGCCTGTGCTTGGCGGACTTTTGCGCGGACTTCGTCCTCGGAGAGACTCAGCATGCCGGCCAGATCTTCGGTCGAGAGGGCGGCGTTTTCGCGCAACAATTTCAGCAACGAATCCATGGCCGGAGGGTAGGCTTGGCCAAGCGCTTGGCCAAGCGCGAATGTCAATTCATCTTCATAATTGAACCGTAATGGTTCATCCAAAAACCGATGACGATGAATGCCACCGCGAGGGCCACAACGCCATAGACGACTGCCGTGGCGATTGCAGAGGAGGTGACCAAGTGCCGAACCCCGGTCTCTTGAAAGTGCTTGGCCAAGCGAGGGAGCGAGTCGTCGAGTTGACCTGCGGTTTCACCAGTGCTGTACAAGTCCCGGAAAATCAACGGGAACTCCGGTTCGCTGCGGACGACTTCCGCCGGAGTGAGTCCGGCGTCTATTTTTGGCAGGAGCCGGGCAACAAGTGTGGCAAGCCACGGTGAACCGGAGGAACTGGCGGCGCTCTGCCATGCTTCCCTGACAGTCACACCGGCGTTGAGCAGGGCATGGAGCGAGAAGGCGAGTCGCGCCAACTTGATTTCTTTCAGCGCGTTGCCGAATCCCGGAATCTTGTGCCAAATCTTCTCGAGAAACGATCGGACGCCGTAGCCTCGGTTGGCTTGGCTGAAATAAATGATCGCAAAAACGGCTCCATAGCTCACAGCCAATGTGGCGAGGGAGGGTGTGAATGCACTAAAAATCGTCGTGCTACTGGTGCCGACGAGTGCCTGCCCAAAGCCAATGATCGCCGGCATGAGTATGATGAAATGGATCAGCAGGACCGGGTAGGCGAGCTTGAGCAACACCTGACGGATTAGGCTGGACCGGTGTTCGTAATGCTCGGAGAGGATGCGCAGGGTCTGGTCGAGTTGGCCGCTGTTTTCGCCGGCCTCGATCATCAATCGATCAAAATCGGGCAACCAACGGGTTCGGCCGCTGAGCGACTCCGAAAAGGTGGCCCCGGAACCCAGTTGATCGAGAGTCTCGCGAATTTCGTCGGCCTCGCGACGGGAGTGCGGGGTGATCTGGTGAAGCGAATCCCGGATTCCCACGCCCGCCTGCTGTAGCATGCTGAGTTGATGATAAAACTCAGAACGCCGCTGGTAGCTGCGAGGGGTTTCAATTAGGGAGGCCATACCTCCCGGGAAGGGTCACGCGATTAGGCGTGACTGTCGAGCATGGCCTGTAGATCGCCTTTGCTGGCGACACCCACTTTTTGTTCCACTACCTGGCCGCCCTTGAAGACGAGCAGGGTGGGGATGGATTGGACGTTGAACTGAACCGCGAGCTGCTGGTGCTCGTCAATATTGACCTTACCCACCTTGGCTTTGCCGTCGTTTTCATCGGCCAACTGGTCGATCACCGGGCCGATCATTTTGCAGGGGCCGCACCATTCAGCCCAAAAATCGACGAGGACGGGAGTAGCGGATTGGACGACCTCAGCGTCGAAATTCTCCGCAGTTAGGGTAACAACTTTTTCGGATGCCATTGGGGTAAATTATTAGAAGACGCCACCGAGCATGGCGAGGAACACTGCAAGGCCAATCGCTCCAACAGCGGCAACAGCGGCGAAAGCGGTTTCCATTGGGCCATCCGAAGTCGAGGCCTTGCGGACTTTGGCTTTTTTCTTTTTCCCGGCCTGAGCCTTGGCTTCGACGGGAGCCGCAGCGACTTCTGCAGCGGCCGCTGCCTCGGCCGGTTTTTCCTCGACCGGGGCCTTTTTCTCCGCCGGTGGCGGAGGCGCCTTGGCGGCGGCCGGTTTGGCCACGCCGACACCGGGTTTGGCGGTTTTAGGTGGAACCGGAATCTTGATGGTGGATGCAGCCTTGCCGCTATCATCAGCAGTCTTGGCGGCACCGGCCGGGGGAACGGCAATCTTGATCGTAGGGGCAGCAGCCGGTTTGGGCGGCAGGCTGATGCGTACCGTTTGTTTTTTTGATTCCTGCGAATCGCCGCCTGGTGCGGGTGGTTGTGTCGTTTCCTCAGACATCGTTAAATTTTCCCTAAAATGGGCCACGGAGACTATGGAAGCCAATGACGGGTGTCAAACGCTTTAGAAGCGCTTGAAACGAGGGATTCCCACTGTAAATCGTCTCCGATCCCGGTCAGGCTGTAAGCCGAATTCTGTCTGCGCTGACCGGCAAGCCGGCAGCGGAGAGGGCCATTTATCTATTGCGACCCAACCCGGAGCCTCATTGGGACGGGCAGCCCCGGGCTCCCTATTTGGTCTTGCTCCCAATGGGGTTTACCGTGCCCCCTCGATTGCTCTTGGGGCGGTGGGCTCTTACCCCACCTTTTCACCCTTACCCGGCGGACCGGGCGGTTTGTTTTCTGTGGCACTGGCCGTCGACGACATTTTGAAGTGCCGCCTCCCGCGTGCATCCCGCCCTGAAGACGGGTTACGCGGCATCGCGCCCTGCGGAGTTCGGACTTTCCTCCCCCGGTGAACCGGAGGCGACCCTCCGCCCTCCCGGGATCAGAGAACCGAGCCAAGCTACCGGTTTGCCCCCGGGCAAACAAGCCGCTTGGCCAAGCGGGGTTGACTTTGGCCAAGCGATCCTTAAAAGGGGCGCGGCGAGTACGCCGTATAACCACTATCCCTAATAATCATGGCAATCGAAGTAGGAACCAAGGCCCCGGATTTCACCCTGAAATCGAAGAGCAGCGGTGACGTCGCCGACGTCACCCTTAGCAGCAACTTTGGCAGCAAAAACACAGTGCTGCTTTTTGTCCCGCTGGCATTCACCGGCGTTTGTACTGGAGAGTTGTGCGACATCACCGCCGGTCTCGGCGCGTACACCGATCTGAACGCCGACGTCATCGGCATCAGCGTGGACAGTCCGTTCGCGCAGGAAGCCTGGGCACAAAAGGAGGGAATCGGCATCACTTTGGTTAGCGATTTGAACAAGAGTACCGCTGCCGACTATGGCGTGTTGCTGGACGACCTGATGGGCTTTGGCTCGGTCTCCGCGCGTGCGGCGTTTGTCATCGACAAGGATGGCGTGGTGCAATACAGCGAGCAGACTCCGACCCCGAAGGATCTCCCAAATTTCGACGCGATCAAGGAGACGTTGGGCAAGCTCCAGTAAAAAATCGGATCACGGAATTTGAACGGCAGTCGAGAAATCGGCTGCCGTTTTTGTTTGGCCTGACGCAGTCGGTACGTTGGAATCGCCGCGACGAATGGTCGATAATCTCAAGAGCATCCTTCATGGGTTCCTGATCGGGATCGCCAACATCATCCCCGGTGTTAGCGGCGGGAGCATGGCCTTGGCCTTGGGGATCTATGAACGACTGATCGCAGCGGTGGGCCAGTTCGGCGTGGGCACGGTCAAGGCAGCACTTGGCTTGATGCGATTCAACGAAGAGTCGAAACAGAAGTTCGCCGCGGAGTGTAGAAAGATCGACGGCG